>NZ_JBFTML010000045.1:0-42893 GCF_056396925.1 Pseudomonas sp. 05N433
TTCCTTTGCAACTTCAACCACTTGCGCTTCCGATCTCTCGTTAGCGGGAGGCGAATTCTACAGCGTTAGTCGCTGCTGTCAACACCTCTTTTTCTCCGCTTTCGACCGAGAAGATCGAACCGTCAATAAGGCGACAATACCCTGCCTTACCAACTCCTTCTGGCTTCGATGAACTGAAGCATAACCGCTGTCGAAAACTGCGTAACTCGTTGTTTACCAAGGAGTTTTCCGTTTCGACTGCGCCGGAAGTGGGGCGAATTATAGACGTCCAGAATCTGCCGTCAACCTCTAATTTGGCTTTTCTATCAATAGCTTGCAGAAAGCCGGAAAACCGCCCGTTTTCCTTCTATAGAGGAGAGCAAAACCACTCCCTCTATATAGAAGAGGACTTCAGAGCACCCCCGCCTCTTTGAAAGCAGCGACTGCACCGGCATCCAGACCCAATACCCGCTGCAAAACCTCCAGTGTGTGCTCACCCAATAAAGGAGGTGCGCTACGGTACTCCACTGGCGTCTCGGACAGGCGTATCGGGCTCGCAACTTGAGGTACGATCCCGGCCAAAGCATGAGGCAGCTCAATAGCCAACCCTCGAGCCTGAACCTGAGGGTCGGCAAACACCTGGGCCAAATCATTGATCGGCCCACACGGCACGCCTGCCTGCTCCAACTGCGTCACCCATTCAGCAGTGGTCTTGAACACGGTCGCCTGGCGGATCAGCGGGATCAGCACCGCCCGATTTGCCACCCTTAACTTATTGGTCGCAAAACGCGGATCATCCGCCCACTGCGGCTGCCCGGCCACCTCCGCAAATTTACGGAACTGCCCATCATTACCCACGGTAAGGATGAAGTCGCCATCGGCTGTAGGGAAGTCCTGATAAGGCACGATATTCGGATGGGCGTTGCCCAGGCGCTTAGGCGCAATGCCCGTAGTCAGGTAGTTCATCGCCTGGTTCGCCAGACACGCCACCTGAACGTCCAGCAATGCCATATCAATGTGCTGACCGCTGCCACCATGATCCCGATGAGCCAGCGCAGCCAGGATCGCTACCGTTGAATAGAGTCCAGTCAGAATGTCTGTCAGCGCCACGCCAACTTTCACCGGGCCTGCACCTTCATCTCCTTCGGGGCGACCGGTCAAACTCATCAGACCGCCCAAGCCCTGGATCATGAAGTCATAACCCGCACGCTTGGCATACGGGCCGGTCTGACCGAACCCGGTGATCGAGCAATAGATCAGCTTCGGATTGGCCACCTTTAGCGACTCGTAGTCCAGCCCATATGCCGCAAGACCACCGACCTTGAAGTTCTCGATGAGGATATCCGACTTCGCCGCCAACTCACGCACCAGCCGCTGCCCCTCTGGTCGCGTGAAGTCGATGGTCACCGATTGCTTGTTGCGGTTGGCGGACAAGTAATAAGCCGCCTCGCTGGTGTTCTCGCCATAAGCGTCCTTAAGGAACGGAGGCCCCCAGGCACGCGTGTCATCGCCATTACCCGGGCGCTCGACCTTGATGACGTCAGCGCCAAGGTCCGCAAGAATCTGCCCGGCCCAAGGCCCGGCGAGCACCCGCGACAAATCCAGTACCCGTAGATGCGAAAGCGCGCCCATGGCCGTTCTCCTATTAATAGAACGCCTGGAGGCCGGTCTGCGCGCGACCGAGGATCAGCGCATGGACGTCATGCGTACCTTCATAGGTGTTCACCACTTCCAGGTTGACCAGGTGGCGAGCCACACCGAACTCATCGGAGATACCGTTGCCACCCAGCATGTCGCGCGCCATGCGAGCGATGTCGAGGGACTTGCCGCAGGAGTTGCGCTTCATCATCGAAGTGATCTCGACCGCAGCAGTACCTTCATCTTTCATGCGCCCCAGACGCAGGCAGCCTTGCAGCGCCAAAGTGATTTCGGTCTGCATGTCGGCCAGCTTCTTCTGGATCAACTGAGTGGCCGCCAATGGACGACCAAACTGCTGACGATCCAGGGTGTACTGGCGAGCGGTGTGCCAGCAGAACTCGGCAGCGCCCAGTGCGCCCCAGGAAATGCCGTAACGCGCCGAGTTAAGGCAGGTAAAAGGGCCTTTCAAACCACGGACATCCGGGAAGATGTTCTCTTCAGGAACAAACACGTTGTCCATGACGATCTCGCCGGTGATGGATGCACGCAAGCCGACCTTGCCATGAATCGCCGGAGCGCTCAGACCTTTCCAGCCCTTCTCGAGCACAAAGCCACGAATGTCGCCCGCATCGTCCTTGGCCCAAACCACGAATACATCAGCGATCGGACTGTTGGTAATCCACATCTTGCTACCGGTGAGGCTGTAGCCACCTTCCACTTTGCGTGCACGAGTAATCATCGCGCCCGGGTCGGAACCGTGGTTGGGCTCGGTCAGACCGAAGCAACCAATCCATTCACCCGTGGCCAGCTTCGGCAGGTATTTCTGCTTCTGTGCTTCGGTGCCGAATTCATTGATCGGAACCATGACCAGCGAAGACTGCACACTCATCATCGAGCGATAGCCGGAGTCGACACGTTCGACCTCACGGGCAATCAGGCCGTAGCTGACATAGTTCAGGCCGCTGCCACCGTATTGCTCAGGGATGGTCGCCCCCAGCAGACCCACCTCACCCATCTCACGGAAGATCGCCGGGTCAGTCTTCTCATGACGGAAAGCTTCGAGAACACGCGGTGCGAGCTTCTGCTGAGCAAACTGCTCGGCCGTGTCGCGAATCATGCGTTCTTCTTCAGTGAGCTGTTGATCCAGCAACAGGGGATCGATCCAGTTGAAGCTAGCTTTACCGCCCATGAGTGAGTCCTCTCGAATCGGGTCAAATAACGTGGATTGATCCTAGGCCGGGTTCGGCGTCCCGGCAAACGAGGTTTTCGCATACTGTTGTGCTAATTTCTCACTTCGAAACGTTGCAAAATCGCCTTTATGCAATGCATTAGTGAGGTTGACGTACATGCGCAGGAAGATCCCCAGCACAACAGCCCTGATCAGCTTTGAAGCGGCAGCGCGCCACGAGAGCTTTACCAAGGCTGCCCAGGAGCTTTCTCTCACTCAGGGAGCGATTTGCCGACAGATAGCCAGCCTCGAGGAGTTCCTCAATGTCGAGCTGTTCCGGCGTTCACGGCGCGGAGTGAAGCTGACAGAAGCCGGGCTTTCCTACAGTCGCAGGGTGGCCACCCAACTCGACGCGGTTGAACGGGACACCTTGTCAGTGATGGGCCAGCAAGGCGCCAACTCGATCGAACTGGCGGTGGTTCCGACCTTCGGCACTCAGTGGCTGCTGCCACGACTCAAGGATTTCCAGCACAAACACCCGGAGGTGACGGTCAACCTCACCAACCGTACGCGCCCCTTCCTGTTTGCCGACACCGACTTCGATGCCGCCATTTATTTCGGCGACGCGGACTGGCCAGGTACCGAATCCCACAGGTTAATGGGCGAGAACCCGATGCCGGTGTGCAGCCCCACGCTGCTGGGCCAAAAAACCAACCTGAGCCCCGGTGAAATCGCCGAGCTGCCCTTGCTGCAACAGACCACTCGCCCTTATGCCTGGCGCCAATGGTTCAACTCCCAGAACCTGAATATCCCGCGAGACATGACAGGGCCGCGTTACGAGCTATTCTCCATGCTCGCCCAGGCAGCGATGCATGACATGGGGATCGCGCTGATTCCGCCATTCCTGATTCAGCGCGAATTGGCAGAGAAGCGCCTGGTCATTGCCAATACCCAAGCACTATCGAGCATCAAGGCCTACTACCTGATGATTCCTGATCGAAAGGTCGAATCAGCCTCTTTAAAGGCATTTCGCGATTGGCTGGTGAATCAGGCACACAGCTACAACCTAGAAGGATAAAGGCTCACAGCCATTAGCTGACCGCGTAGTCAGCAAAACAAAAGCACTACAGATATAAGTATTTGTCGCATATTGACAGACTGTACCGACAAACAGCACAAACGTCCCACAAGCGTTTGAGTACGTGGCTTTGAGCCTCTATTGGCAGGCAATGACAACCTATTCACCGTGCGGATGTGTAAATTCTTGAATTTTGGCAAAAATCCTTAGAAGCCACGGCCTGCAAGGGATTTAACGGAAAGGTGCGACATTCGGTCACGGGGTGACTTGTAGTTAATTTTCCGTCACCCGTCATAATCCCTTGAAGGGCACAAAGTTCGCCTGCAAAATGCCGCGCCCCGCCCTGATTTGGTGGGGTCGTGCTGATCGGCCGCCCCAGCCGCACCATCCGAAGTGCCTGGGTTTACTCAATAAGATCACGCAGGAGATTTGACGTGCACATTGGTGTTCCTCTCGAAACCCAGACGGGTGAAACACGGGTTGCTGCAACCCCGGAAACCATCAAGAAGCTGATCGGCCAGGGTCATAAGGTCACTGTACAAAGCGGCGCCGGCATTAACGCCAGCGTTGTCGACAGTGCTTATGAAGCGGCAGGCGCAACCATTGGCAGCGCCAACGATGCGTTTGGTGCCGAGCTGATTCTCAAGGTGGTCGCCCCCAGCGACAGCGAACTGACGCTGATCAAGAGCGGCACCGTAGTGGTCGGCATGCTCAACCCGTTCAGCAATGAAACCATCGCCAAACTGGCCGAATGCGGCATTACCGCGTTTGCGCTGGAAGCTGCGCCACGCACCTCCCGCGCCCAGAGCCTGGATGTGCTGTCCTCCCAAGCGAACATCGCCGGCTATAAATCCGTGCTGCTGGCCGCTCACTACTACCCACGCTTCATGCCGATGTTGATGACCGCCGCGGGCACTGTGAAAGCGGCGCGCGTGCTGATTCTCGGTGCCGGTGTGGCCGGTTTGCAGGCGATTGCCACGGCAAAACGTCTGGGTGCCGTGATCGAAGCGTCCGATGTGCGTCCTGCGGTGAAGGAGCAAATTGAATCCCTGGGTGCGAAATTCGTCGACGTGCCGTACGAAACCGATGAAGAGCGCGAATGCGCCGTCGGCGTCGGCGGCTATGCGCGCCCCATGCCGGCCAGCTGGATGCAGCGTCAGGCCCTGGCCGTACACGAACGCGCCAAGCAGGCTGACATCGTCATCACCACGGCACTGATCCCGGGTCGCAAGGCGCCGACGCTGCTCAGCGCCGAAACCGTGGCGCAGATGAAGCCAGGCTCGGTGGTTGTCGACCTCGCCGCAGCGCAGGGCGGCAACTGCCCGCTGACCGTGGCGGACCAGGTCGTGGTCTCGAATGGCGTGACCATTGTCGGCCCGACCAATCTGGCCGGTGCGGTGGCGGCAGACGCTTCGG
This sequence comes from Pseudomonas sp. 05N433, assembly GCF_056396925.1. Classification (NCBI taxonomy): domain Bacteria; kingdom Pseudomonadati; phylum Pseudomonadota; class Gammaproteobacteria; order Pseudomonadales; family Pseudomonadaceae; genus Pseudomonas; species Pseudomonas sp. 05N433. Next base: position 5,280 of record NZ_JBFTML010000045.1, read on the forward strand.
CGCTGTACGCACGCAACCTGCTGGACTTCCTGAAGCTGGTCTTCAACAAGGAAGGCCAGTTCGAAGTGAACCTAGAAGACGACATCGTCGCCGCGTGCCTGATGTGCCGCGACGGCCAAGTCATCCGCAAAAACGCCTAAGCAGGGATTCAGACGATGGAAGAGCTTATCTCCCCCGGTATCTACAACCTGATCATCTTCGTGCTGGCGATTTATGTCGGTTATCACGTGGTCTGGAACGTTACACCTGCACTGCACACGCCATTGATGGCGGTGACCAACGCCATTTCGGCGATTGTGATCGTCGGCGCGATGCTGGCGGCTGCCTTGACCGTAACACCATTGGGCAAAACCATGGGCACCCTGGCGGTGGCTCTGGCGGCCGTGAACGTGTTCGGTGGTTTCCTGGTCACCCGTCGCATGCTTGAGATGTTCAAGAAAAAAGCCCCGAAAGCCGTAAAAGAAGAGGCGCCCAAGTAATGAGCATGAACCTGGTAACGACGCTGTACCTGATCGCGTCGATCTGCTTCATCCAGGCCCTCAAAGGCCTGTCGCACCCGACCACGTCGCGGCGCGGCAACGTGTACGGCATGCTCGGCATGGCCTTGGCGATCCTCACCACCATCGGTCTCATCTATAAGCTGGCGGCGCTCTCCATTGAGCAAGGCGGTGCTACCGCCGGCATCGGCTACGTCATCGTCGGTCTGCTGGCCGGCGGTACCGCCGGTTCGATCATGGCCAAGCGCGTTGAAATGACCAAAATGCCGGAGCTGGTCGCCTTCATGCACAGCATGATCGGTCTGGCGGCGGTGTTCATCGCCATTGCAGCCGTCGTCGAGCCGCAGTCGTTGGGCATCGTTAAACATCTGGGCGATTCGATTCCGGCGGGCAACCGTCTGGAGCTGTTCCTCGGCGCGGCCATCGGTGCAATCACCTTCTCCGGTTCGGTGATCGCGTTTGGCAAGCTGTCGGGCAAGTACAAGTTCCGCCTGTTCCAGGGCGCACCAGTACAGTTCAGCGGTCAGCACAAACTGAACCTGCTGCTGGGTCTGGCGACGCTGGCACTGGGTGTCACGTTCATGCTGACCGGCAACTTCAGCGCCTTTGCCCTGATGCTGATCCTGGCCTTCGTGATGGGCGTGCTGATCATCATCCCGATCGGCGGCGCCGACATGCCCGTCGTGGTGTCGATGCTCAACAGCTACTCCGGTTGGGCGGCAGCGGGTATCGGCTTCTCGCTGAACAACTCGATGCTGATCATTGCCGGCTCGCTGGTGGGCTCAAGCGGTGCGATCCTCTCGTACATCATGTGCAAGGCGATGAACCGTTCGTTCTTCAACGTACTGCTCGGCGGCTTCGGCAACACCGCGGATGCTGGCCCGGCGGGCTCCAAAGAAGCCCGTCCGGTGAAATCCGGTTCGGCTGATGACGCCACCTTCCTGCTGACCAACGCCGACACCGTGATCATCGTTCCAGGCTATGGCCTGGCGGTAGCACGGGCGCAGCACGCCTTGAAAGAGCTGACCGAGAAACTGAGCCACCGCGGCGTAACCGTGAAGTATGCGATTCACCCGGTTGCCGGCCGGATGCCTGGCCACATGAACGTATTGCTGGCCGAGGCCGAAGTGCCTTACGACCAGGTGTTCGAGATGGAAGACATCAACTCCGAGTTCGGCCAGGCCGACGTGGTGCTGGTGCTCGGCGCCAACGACGTGGTGAACCCGGCAGCCAAGAACGACCCGAAATCGCCGATTGCCGGCATGCCGATTCTCGAAGCGTTCAAGGCCAAGACCATCATCGTCAACAAGCGCTCGATGGCCAGCGGCTATGCCGGCCTGGACAACGAGTTGTTCTATCTGGACAAGACCATGATGGTTTTCGGCGATGCCAAGAAAGTCATCGAAGACATGGTTAAAGCCGTCGAGTAAAAACCTTCGGCAACCTGAACGCCCCGACTCGTCGGGGCGTTTTTGTTTGCGTCTGTTACCGATCCTGCAAAGGTGTTTTGCCTGAAAGCACCGGAATAGACGCCCCGAATGCGACCTTGGTAGCGGGACGGGCACCGCTCGAATTCACTAGACTGCGCACCTTGCTTCCGTTGCCCGAGATAACAATCATGTACCGTGACCGTATTCGCTTGCCTTCATTGTTGGACAAGGTAATGAGCGCCGCCGACGCTGCCGCTCTGATTCAGGACGGCATGACCGTCGGCATGAGCGGCTTTACCCGAGCCGGCGAAGCCAAGGCCGTGCCTCATGCACTGGCCGAGCGCGCCAAGGTCACGCCGCTGAAAATAAGCTTGATGACCGGCGCCAGCCTGGGCAACGACCTCGACAAACAGCTGACTGAAGCCGGCGTACTGTCGCGACGCATGCCGTTCCAGGTGGACAGCACTCTGCGCAAGGCGATCAATGCCGGCGAAGTCATGTTCATCGACCAGCACCTGTCGGAAACCGTAGAGCAGCTGCGTAACCAGCAACTCAAGCTGCCGGACATCGCGGTGATCGAAGCCGTGGCGATCACCGAGCAGGGCCATATCGTGCCGACCACCTCGGTGGGCAACTCGGCCAGCTTCGCGATTTTCGCCAAACACGTGATCGTCGAGATCAATCTGGCGCACAACCCGAATCTCGAAGGCTTGCACGACATCTATATCCCTACCTACCGGCCGACCCGCACGCCGATTCCACTGGTGAAGGTCGATGACCGTATCGGCAGCACTGCCATCCCGATACCGCCGGAAAAAATCGTCGCGATCGTGATCACTAATCAATCCGACTCGCCCTCTACTGTGCTGCCGCCGGATGTGGACACCCAGGCCATCGCCGACCACCTGATCGACTTCTTCAAGCAAGAAGTGGCTGCCGGTCGCATGACCAACAAACTCGGCCCACTGCAAGCCGGAATCGGCACCATCGCCAATTCGGTGATGTGCGGCTTGATCGACTCGCCATTTGAAGACCTGACCATGTACTCCGAAGTGCTGCAGGATTCGACTTTCGATTTGATCGACGCCGGCAAGTTGAGCTTCGCTTCGGGCAGTTCGATCACCCTGTCGAGCCGGCGCAATGCCGATGTATTCGGGAATCTGGAGCACTATAAGGACAAGCTGGTGCTGCGCCCCCAGGAAATCTCCAATCACCCCGAAGTGGTGCGGCGCCTGGGCATCATCGGCATCAACACCGCGCTGGAGTTCGACCTGTACGGCAACGTCAACTCCACTCACGTCTGCGGCACGCGGATGATGAATGGCATCGGCGGCTCGGGCGACTTCGCGCGCAATGCGCACCTGGCGATTTTTGTCACCAAGTCGATCGCCAAGGGCGGGGCGATTTCCAGCGTGGTCCCCATGGTCAGCCACGTCGACCACACAGAACATGACGTCGATATTCTCGTGACCGAGATCGGCCTGGCCGACCTCCGAGGCCTGGCGCCGCGTGAGCGTGCCCGCGTCATCATCGACAACTGTGTGCACCCGGACTATCGCCCAGCCCTGAATGACTACTTCACTGCTGCTTGCGCGGTCGGCGGGCATACCCCGCATATCCTGCGTGACGCACTGAGCTGGCACATGAACCTGGAAGAAACCGGGCGCATGCTGGCGGTGTAATTGATACAGATAGCAGCTGACGCAAACACAGTTTCGTCAGCTCGCTGTTGCAGCATTCCTTTCAATCAAAAACTGTACTGCTGTACCGGTCTTTTCCTACCGTAATTGCCTACCTTTTCCAGCCAAAGCCCTATAAATGCACCATAATGGTGCCGATAGGTACAGTTGCCTCAATTTAGACCAGTACACCACCGTTTAACAGTTAACTGGTCTCTCACAATACAGGTGAACTGTATCTACAGAGACTGGCCAAACGAGAGGATCATTGGCATCAGTCAAAGTTAAACCACTACCTAATCCCGCCATAAGCGGAAGGATGTCAACCATGGAACGTACACTCAGTTCCGAACTGTTCTTCGAAGACACTGCTGCAAAAACCCAGGCTTCCCTGCCTTTGCGCGTTATCGCCAACCTGATGCTGTGGCAGCGCCGCATCTCCAGCCGCCATCAACTGGCTCGCCTGGATTCGCGTCTGCTGGCTGACGCCGGGATTAGCGAAGCACAACGCTACGAAGAGCTGAGCAAGCCGTTCTGGCGCTAAGTTAGCGTCGCTGGCTCTGACCCACCGGGTCCACCGCCAGCAACCCGAATTGAACAAACAGAACCCGTCGTGGGAAACCACGACGGGTTTTGTCGTTTTAGGGCTTCATATTGGGGGCGTACAGAAGAGAAAACTACCGACAGTTACAGTTTTTAAATATATAAAAACAACCAGTACAGTTTATTCTAAGGGTGTCTGCGCTCGCCTGCATGAACAAGCGGGACTGTTCTAACCGATGTACGCAGGCCTAATATCTGTATAAAACGTGGCGAACGCTTTAAGACGACAGGCGTCTGATCCTTTGCCACCTCTCTATCGGTCTATCCAAAGGAGCTACCTCATGTCCCCCCTTCGCCTGCTCAGCGCTGCAGCCCTGCTTGCCATGGCTGCCAATGCCCACGCCTCCAGTTTTATCGTGACCACCGACTCCATCGTTAATGGCCTGAAGGCTTCCTCCGACGCGACTTCGGATGTCTCGTCCTCCTTTCGCGACAACAAAATCGTCCGTGCTGCCCGTGACGATGCCGCCAGCTTCGTTGCCAGTGAAGGTGCCATCCGTGGCGTGAAACTGGAAAGCGCGCTCAACCATATCCGCCAACAGGCTCCACAACTGAATGCGACCGACGCACAGCTGGCCCAGGCCATCCTGACGATCTAGGCAACTGTGCTGAACCGGGACACGCCCGTCGTGTCCCGATGTTTCGACGCTGGCTCTAGCCCGGGCATTGCGCTAGCCTTGGGGCTCGCTTTCAGCTATCGAGCCTCATGCGTTTTCTTTCAAGTCTGTTGATCACTCCGGTTTTTCTCGCGGCCTGCTGGTCGGGTTCGGCCCATGCCTTCGACGCTTTCAACCTGTCCACACAAGGCACCGTAGCCAGTGGTTACGCCACCAGCATGGTGACCTCCGCGCCCTTCGACCATAAAATGCTGATCGCCGCCCGGGATGACGCTGCAGCGTTCATCGCCAGTGACGGCCAACTGCGAGGAGCACAACTGGAATCGGCCTTGATCTACCTGCGCCGGACCCAGCCAAAACTTCATGCCAGCGACCTTGAACTGGCGCAGGCAATTCTCGTCCAATAGTTATCCTTGTTTCTCCGGAGTCACTCCATGCGTAGCCCGCTGATTGCTGCCACCCTTGGCCTGCTGCTATTGGCCGACGTGGCCCAGGCCCAAACCCTGGTAGCCACCAGCAACATGATCATTCGTGCCTCCCAGCGCACGCTTGATTTCACTTCCGATACCACCACGTCCATCCGCGATTCGAAGATCGTCCGTGAAGCCCACGACGATGCGGCCAGTTTCGTCGCCAGCGAGGGTGCAATCCGTGGTGCACACCTGGAAGCTGCCTTCGACACCTTGCGCACCCGCGTACCGGAAGCCCGCGACGCCAGTGATCAGGTTCTCGCCGAAGCCGTCCTCGCACTGTGAAATCACTAAGCGCCTGGCTGCTGGCCGGGGTTGTGTTGCTGCTTGGCAGCACGGCCCAGGCCGGCTTGCAATTGCGGCTCAAGACCGACGGCCTGAGCCCCGCGCAACAGCAGGCCAGTCAGGCGCTGCTCGATGAAGCCATGCAGGCGTTACCGCCACGCTTCATCGAGCAGCTGGACCGGCACATCGATGTCGGCTGGACCGACAACATGCCGAGCAATGCCTATGGCCAGGCATCACTGGTGTCCGAGCTCGACCTGAATCGCAACCTGCTCGCCAGCCTCACCGACGGCAGCGCCGCGACCAAAAAAACCTATCGCCCCCACGGCACCGTGCGTCAGGAACTGCTCGCCACGGTGTTGCACGAGCTCACCCACATCTACGACCGCGCACGCCTGTGGCCGGACGCCGAGCGCACACTGATCCAGCGCTGCACACAACGTAACAGCAGCTCCGGACTGATCGGCATCCCGGATCAGTGCCGCGGACAGACCGACCGACGCTGGACCCTCAGCGACGACCCTCGCCTGCTTGATCTGGCCGGCTGGCCGCAATACGTCGGTCGGCGCGGCGAGCGCGAACAGCACAACCGGCAGATTGCCCGCAGCCCGGACATCTACGAGACGAGCAGCCCGAAGGAGTTCGTCGCGGTCAACATGGAGTACTTCCTCCTCGACCCAAGCTATGCCTGCCGTCGCCCTGCGCTGTATCGCTACTACAAAGAACACTTCGGCTGGGCGCCCGCCGCCAAAGACACCTGCGCCCGATCATTCGCCTTCCTCAATGCCGGTAATGATTTCGCCAAACAGCCCTTGGGCCAGGTCGATCCGGAACGGGTGTATGCCGTCGACTATCTGCTGGCAGAAGCCAACCAGAACTGGGTCAGCCGCTGGGGTCACAGCATGCTGCGACTGGTGATCTGCGCGCCCGGTCGGCCTCGCGGGCCGGATTGCCGCCTCGATCTGGATCAACATCTGGTGCTGTCTTACCGCGCCTTCGTCGGCGACGTACAGTTGTCGAGTTGGGATGGGCTGGTGGGCAAATATCCATCGCGCCTGTTTGTGCTGCCGCTGGCCCAGGTGATCGACGAATACACCAAGACCGAACTGCGCAGCCTGGCCTCGGTACCGCTGAACCTGTCGCGCAGCGAGATCGAAGACGTGGTGGAGCACGCCGCCGAGATGCACTGGAGTTACGACGGCAATTACTTCTTCCTGTCCAACAACTGCGCCGTGGAAAGCCTGAAGCTGCTGCGCAGCGGCAGCAATAATGCCCAGCTGACAGGGCTCGACAGCATCATGCCCAACGGCTTGCTGGAAGTACTCAAGAGCCGTGGACTGGCGGATACCAGCGTGCTCGACGACCCTCGCGAAGCGTTACGCCTGGGCTATCGCTTCGACTCCTTCCGCGAGCGTTATCAAGCGATGTTCGAGGTGCTGAAAAAGCACTTGCCGATCAAGCAGGAAAAGGTCGAAGACTGGCTGGCATTGAAAGCTGATGAGCGCCGCAAATGGATTGACCAGGCGGACCTGCGCACCAGCGCGGCATTGCTGTTACTGGAGCAGGCGAGCTTCCGCCAACAATTAGTATTGGCCCAGGACGAAGTGAAGCAACGCTATCTGGGCGCTCAGGAATTGAACAACGGCAGCATGGATAAGGCCAACGCGACCTTGAAGCAGATTCTCGCCAACAGTGGCTTCCTCAGCCGTCCGGCCGAACTGCTCGGCACCGGTGGCTATGGTTTGCCGCAGCCGAACGAGTGGACGCGCCTGGAGTCGGAAAGCAATCTGCGTCAGAAGCAGCTTCAAGTGCTGACCGGGGACCTCGACAAGGAAGTGCGAGCGCTGCTCGAGCCAAGCCGCGCTGCTGAAATGGCCGCCAACGAAGAGAACCTGAAACAGGTTGGCGAACATTTGAGGAAGTTGCACAAGGCTGCGGGTGGGTTGGAGTTGCCCTGAAAGCAAAAAGGGCTTCAGAACATAGTCCTGAAGCCCTCGGTCTTGCTGTATGTGCTGTGCCGCGAGGCACTAATTCCTCTCTTACTTTCAGCTGACCCGCGCTTTACGCACGCCGTCGGACAAGGCCGCGCACAGGCTGAGTACGCCCTCCACAGCCTGATCAGGGGTCGAGGCGTTGGCGATGTGATCAATCAGCGCCGACCCCACCACCACACCATCAGCCAGACGCGCGATTGCCGCTGCCTGTTCCGGTGTGCGAATACCGAAGCCGATGCTGATCGGCAGATCGGTATGGCGACGCAGACGGGTGACGGCCTCTTCGACATGTTCCAGAGTCGCCGCGCCCGCACCGGTCACACCCGCCACCGACACGTAGTAAACAAATCCGGAACTGCCATTCAGTACGGTCGGCAGACGCCCATCGTCAGTCGTCGGAGTGGTCAGACGGATGAAGTCCAGGCCTGCCGCCTGTGCCGGGTCGCACAATTCAGCGTTATGTTCTGGTGGCATGTCGACCACGATCAGGCCATCGACACCGGCTTCTTTGGCTTCAGCGATGAAACGCGGCACGCCGTACATGTGAATCGGGTTGAAGTAACCCATCAACACCAGCGGAGTCTCGCTGTTGCCTTCGCGGAACTCGCGAACCATTTGCAGGGTTTTCGCCAGGTTCTGTTTGGCGCCCAGAGCACGGATGTTGGCCAGCTGGATCGCCGGGCCATCGGCCATCGGATCAGTGAAGGGCATGCCCAACTCGATCACGTCGGCGCCGGCACCGGGCAAGCCTTTGAGGATCGCCAGGGACGTGTCATAGCTCGGATCGCCGGCGGTCACGAAGGTCACCAGGGCGGCGCGGTTCTGTTCCTTGAGTTCGGCAAAACGCGTTTGCAGGCGGCTCATCAGTGTTTCTCCTGCTTGGACTGCACTTGTTGAGAGTTTTCCATGTGGTGCATCACGGTTTGCATGTCTTTGTCGCCACGGCCGGACAGGTTGACCACCATCAGGTGATCTTTCGGCAGGGTCGGTGCGCGCTTGAACACTTCGGCCAGGGCATGGGCGCTTTCCAGTGCAGGAATAATCCCTTCCAGGCGGCAGCACTTATGGAATGCATCGAGGGCTTCGTCGTCGGTCACCGAGGTGTACTGGACGCGGCCGATGTCATGCAACCAGGCGTGTTCCGGGCCGATGCCTGGATAGTCGAGACCGGCTGAAATCGAGTGCGCGTCAATGATCTGGCCATCATCGTCCTGCAACAGGAACGTACGGTTACCGTGCAGCACGCCTGGTACGCCACCGTTCAGGCTGGCCGCGTGTTTGCCGGTTTCGATGCCGTAACCGGCCGCTTCGACGCCGATGATCTCGACGCTCTTATCATCGAGGAACGGGTGGAACAGGCCCATGGCATTGGAACCACCGCCGATGCACGCCACCAGGCTGTCTGGCAGACGACCTTCCTGGGCTTGCAACTGCTCGCGGGTTTCCTTGCCGATGACGGCCTGGAAGTCGCGAACCATGGCCGGGTACGGGTGCGGACCGGCCACGGTGCCGATCAGGTAGAAGGTGCTGTCGACGTTGGTCACCCAGTCACGCAGGGCTTCGTTCATTGCGTCTTTGAGGGTGCCGGTGCCCGCGACTACCGGGATCACTTCGGCGCCCAGCAGCTTCATGCGAAACACGTTGGCTTGCTGACGTTCGATGTCAGTGGTACCCATGTAGATCACGCATTCGAGGCCGAAACGCGCGGCCACGGTGGCGGTCGCCACGCCGTGCATGCCGGCGCCGGTCTCGGCGATGATGCGTTTCTTGCCCATGCGCCGCGCCAGCAGGATCTGGCCGATGCAGTTGTTGATCTTGTGCGCGCCGGTGTGGTTCAGCTCTTCGCGCTTGAGGTAAATTTTCGCGCCACCGCAGAACTCAGTCAGGCGTTCGGCGAAATACAGTGGGCTTGGACGTCCGACGTAATCACGCTGAAAGTAGGCCAATTCTTCTTTGAATGCCGGATCTTCCTTGGCTGCTTCGTATTCACGGGCCAGATCGAGGATCAACGGCATCAGGGTTTCGGCGACGTAACGGCCACCGAACGCGCCAAACAGGCCGTTGGCGTCGGGGCCGTTGCGCAGATTAGTCTGGGTCATGGGTCGCTCCAGTTGTATTCGAGAGGTGACGATGGGGTTCACTCTACCCCTGACATCCCACGCTGAAAACCGATAAGATCGCCGCAACCTGTCAGGAAAACTCACAGATCCCATGAGCCATGACCTCCCCCCGCTGAACGCGCTTCGCGCCTTCGAAGCCACTGCCCGCCTGAACAGCGTCAGTCAGGCTGCCGAACAGCTGCACGTCACCCATGGCGCGGTCAGCCGGCAACTCAAGGTACTGGAGGAACACCTCGGCGTGAGCCTGTTCTTCAAGGATGGACGCGGCCTTAAACTCACAGATGCCGGCGTTCGATTGCGCGATGCCAGCGGCGAAGCCTTCGAGCGTTTGCGCAGCGTTTGCGCCGAGCTGACCCAAAGCACCGCCGATGCGCCGTTCGTGCTCGGCTGCTCGGGCAGTCTTTTGGCGCGCTGGTTCATTCCGCGTTTGGGGCGCCTGAATGCGGACCTGCCGGATCTGCGCTTGCACCTGTCGGCTGGCGAAGGCGATCTCGATCCACGACGGCCCGGTCTGGATGCCCTGCTGGTGTTTGCCGAGCCGCCGTGGCCGGCGGATATGCAGGTCTACGAGTTGGTGAGCGAACGCATCGGCCCGGTCATGAGCCCGCGATTTGCCGGCTACGAAAGGCTACGAAACGCACCAGCAAGCACACTGTTGAGCGAACCCTTGCTGCACACCACCTCACGTCCGCAAGCCTGGCCGATCTGGGCACAGCAAAGCGGCCTCGACGACAAGGCGCTGAAGTACGGTCAGGGCTTCGAGCATTTGTATTATTTGCTGGAAGCGGCAGTGGCCGGGCTGGGCGTGGCCATCGCGCCCGAGCCGCTGGTGGCCGAAGACGTGAAGGCCGGTCGCCTGGTTGCGCCATGGGGCTTCCGTGAAACCCCGGCGCAACTGGCGTTGTGGCTCCCCAAGCGCGCCGCGGACGGGCGCGCTCGGCAGTTGGCGCAGTGGCTTAAAAACGAACTGCGCCAGACACCTTAATGACCGCGCTTGAACAATAAATAGGCCGCAAGCAATCCCAGCGCACCAACGGCAACACCGGCTGTAGTCCAAGGGTGCTCCTGGGCGTAGTCACGAGTCGCGATCCCGGTTTCACGGGTTTTGACCTTAACCTCTTCATAAGCATCGGCGAGCAGATGGCGTGAGTGTTTCAGCGCGTTCTCGGCGTTGCTTTTCAACGTCTTGATAGTTTTACGCGACTCGTCCGAGGCGTCGTCCTTCAAGCTTTCCAACGATTTCAACAGACTCTCGATCTCGGCTTCCATGCTTTGCAATGAGGCGTTGCGTAACGACGTGTTGGCCATGATGGCTCTCCTGCATTGTTGATGAGTGACGTGTGTTGGTTGGGACTTCAGGGGTTCGAGAAAGTGCAGTAAATCTGAACGTCACTACGGATTGGTCGACAGAAGAAATAAGAAAAATCACTGCTAGGCTGTATTTCACACCTCAAGGAGAACGCCATGTCTGACCATCACACCTACAAGAAAGTCGAACTGGTTGGCTCGTCCACCAGCAGCATTGAAGACGCCATCAACAATGCCTTGGCCGAAGCCAACAAAAGCCTCAAGTACATGGAATGGTTTGAAGTGACCGAAACTCGCGGGCATATCAAAGACGGCAAAGCTGCACACTTCCAGGTGACACTCAAAGTCGGGTTCCGGATTGCCAGCAGCTGAGTTTGAGCCAGCCGTCTGAACTTGCGCGACGACTGAATGCCATAGGAAACAGCAAAGCGCTACAGAATGAGCGCATCCGGTAGCTGGATGCCCTCCCTCTATTGATCCGACCAAGGAGTGCAACCCATGAAGAAGTTTATTCTGGCGGTAGGTTTGTTGAGCCTTGCGGGAACAGCCTTTGCCCAGGTCAAGTCGTGTGAAGAGCTGAAAGCCGAAATTGCTGCAAAACTGGACGCCAAGGGTGTTTCCAATTACACGCTGGAGATCGTCGACAAAGGCACTGCTGCCGGTGGAAAAGTCGTCGGAAAATGCGAGAAGGGCTCCAAGGTAATCGTTTACAAACAGGGCTGACTTCCCTCAATAACGAAAAGCCGACGCCATGGCGTCGGCTTTTTGTGGATGCCGTTTAAGTGTCAGCCCTTCATGACCTGCGCCAACAGTTCATAGGAGTGCACGCGATCGGCATGTTCATACAGGTCACAGGTGAAAATCAGTTCATCCGCCTGGGTCTGTTCGATCAGCACCTCAAGCTTGGCGCGGATTTTCTGCGGGCTGCCGACCATCGCCAGCCCCAGGAAATCACCGACCGCTTCTTTCTCATGGGGCAGCCACAGGCCGTCCATGGTCTTCACGGGTGGGCGTTGCACCAGGCTCTGGCCACGCATCAACGCAAGAATCCGCTGGTACACCGAAGTGGCCAGGTAATCGGCCTGCTCGTCGGTGTCTGCCGCCACCAGCGGCACACCGAGCATCACGTAAGGCTTATCCAACACCGCTGATGGCTTGAAGTGGTTGCGGTAGACGCGAATCGCTTCATGCATGAAGCGCGGTGCGAAATGTGAAGCGAAGGCGTAGGGCAATCCGCGCTCACCGGCCAGCTGCGCACTGAACAGGCTCGAACCCAACAACCAGACCGGGACATTGGTGCCGGTACCCGGCATGGCAATGATCCGCTGATCCGGCGTGCGTGGGCCGAGGTAGCGCATCAACTCGGCCACGTCTTCCGGGAAATCGTCGGCGCTGCCGGAACGCTCGCGACGCAAGGCGCGGGCGGTCATTTGATCGGAGCCGGGCGCGCGCCCCAGGCCCAGGTCGATCCGGCCTGGATACAGGCTTTCAAGGGTGCCGAACTGCTCGGCGATCACCAGCGGCGCATGGTTGGGCAACATCACGCCCCCCGAGCCGACACGAATGGTCGAAGTGCCACCGGCCAGATAGCCCAGCAGGACCGAGGTCGCCGAGCTGGCGATCCCGTCCATATTGTGGTGTTCGGCGACCCAAAAGCGGTTGTAGCCGAATTTTTCGACGTGCTGCGCCAGGTCCAGGGAATTGCGCAGAGACTGGGCCGCACTGCCGTTCTCGCGCACGGGCACCAGATCGAGGGTCGAAAACTTGATCTCAGACAGTCGTTTCATAAACCTGCTTCTCCAATGGGTAAGCAGGTTTTTTCACCAACGAAAACCTGCCGAGGCTATAAGCGTGTTCTATGCAATGAGGGCATATACCCGAGTTTCAATAGAAGAGACAAAATTCCTGCACGATTAGAGGACTGATCAGATGAGGTGAACTTTGCCTGACGGTCTATCCTCAGAACCCTGGTAACCGAAAACCACGAAGGCGCGACGTTTCGCACCGGATCTTGAGGAGGCAGACATGGCTATCACAAAGAAAGCATCGGCTCATTGGGAAGGTGACCTGAAAACCGGCATTGGCTCAATCTCCACGGAAACCGGCGTACTCAGAGAAGCCCCTTACGGCTTCAAGGCCCGTTTCGAAGGCGGTAAAGGCACCAATCCGGAAGAGTTGATCGGTGCGGCCCACGCGGGCTGTTTCTCCATGGCATTTTCAATGATTCTCGGCGATGCCGGCCTCAAGGCCGACAGCATCGACACCAATGCCGAAGTCACTCTGGACCAGGTGGACGGCGGCTTTGCAATCACCGCAGTGAAACTGATCCTCAAGGCGAAAATCCCTGGGGCGACCCAGGCGCAATTCGAGGAATTGAGCAACAAGGCCAAAGAGGGCTGCCCGGTGTCCAAGGTGCTGAATGCGAAAATCAGCCTGGATGCGACGTTGGTCAGCTAAACCGATAAAAGATCGCAGCCGTCGGCAGCGCCTGGATTATTGATTGATCGGTAAGCGCTGTCGAAAGCTGCGATCTTTTTTTGCGTTGGAACAAAACATGGCTGGCGTAATTGTGGTCGAATAAATGACAGCAGCTTTAGCGCATCACCGTGCGCGCTGCCTCAAGGGAGCTTCAACCATGAAACGTTTTGCCTTGGCGGTTATCTGTTGCACGCTGGCCACATCGGCTCTCGCGGTAACCAAATCGTGTGAGGAACTCAAGGCTGAGATCGAAGCCAAGATCCAGGCCAATAACGTCTCGTCCTACACCCTGGAAATCGTCACCAACGACGAAGTGCACGATCAGAATATGGTGGTCGGCACGTGCGACGGCGGCACGAAGAAAATCATCTACCAAAAAAATGACCGTTGATTCGCCTCACATGAGGCAGTAGCTCTCGCGATCTTCGGCGACAATCTCCCGCTTGGCGTTATACAGCCGGGCGCTGGGGCTGAACGCTATGGAGCGAGCCTCCAACAGATAACGCTGGCCGGCCTCGAAATGGTCGTAATTGATGGTCAGGTAGCATATTCGCTCCAGAGGAGTGTTCAGCAACCCCGGTCCTCCGCCAAACACTTCAAAGTCAAAACGTACCCTGAGCTCATGACTACCCGGGGTGACCTGAAAGTAACGGCCATCGCTCAACCGCTGGTTGTCCAGACGATCGGCCATCAGCAGTTTCCCGCCGGGAACTGGCGTAGCGAAGTCGACCCAGGCCATCTGCGGATTGACCGCCGGCAACGGACTCGTGCAGCCGACAAAGGCACCTGCAGCGAGCAACAGCAACAACCTGCGCATGATGAATATCCCAAGGACTGATCATTCAGCATAGCGCCGATCAGGTGCGTTGGCAGCCCGCTGGCTTACCCTGCCCAATCACTTTTCGCTGCTGATCATAAAGCTTTGCCCACGGCCGAAAGCCGATATTCCCCGCTTGCAGCTGATACCGCTGCCCGGCGTTGAAGTCCTTGAATTTCACATTCAGCTGGCAATCGCGCCACAGCGGCTCGGCGTCGGGGCCAATGTTGGTCGGCTGGACCGCGAACAAATAGCGAACCTTCAGCTCATGGCTGCCGGGCTGCACTTGGAAGTAGCGCTTGTCGATGGACGCCTTGTCATCGACTTTCAGCGCTTGCAGCGCGGCGTCTTGTTGTAATGGATCAAGATCGATCCAGGCCTGCGAAGGATCAGGGGTGGGCAATCCGGCACAGCCGGCCAGCATCAGCAGGCCTCCCGTCAGCATCAATTTGCGCATAGCGGAGCTCCAATAGGCGGGATAGTCTTGCGGGCAGACTTTCCAGGGATTTTTTTATTTTGATCAGGCCGCGTCCAAGCCTTGGGTTACTTGATCGCGTTTTACGCATTTTGTTTCCGGGTGTTTTTCTTTTGGCGCTCAATGGCTGCGCGAGCGTCAGCTATTACGGCCAATTGGCCAGTGGTCAGCTGCACTTGCTGCGGGCCCGGGAGCCGATTGCCAATGTGATTGCCGACCCCGACCGCGATCGGCAATTGCGTGCGCACCTGGCCC
Source organism: Pseudomonas sp. 05N433 (assembly GCF_056396925.1). Lineage (NCBI taxonomy): Bacteria > Pseudomonadati > Pseudomonadota > Gammaproteobacteria > Pseudomonadales > Pseudomonadaceae > Pseudomonas > Pseudomonas sp. 05N433. The sequence continues at coordinate 20,308 of NZ_JBFTML010000045.1, forward strand.
AGTCACAAAAGGCCCGAACGTTCGCCAGCCAACACCTGCATCTGCCGGACAACCAGAGCTACCGCTTGTACGCCGACATCGGCCGACCGTTTGTAGTCTGGAATGTCTTCGCCACGCCGGAGTTTTCGCTGAAGCCGCAGAACCATTGCTTCCCCGTCGCCGGCTGCGTCGCTTATCGCGGTTTTTACAGTCAGAGCGCTGCTCGCGGTGAGGCCGCCTTGCAACGCCTGCAAGGTATGGACGTGTCGATCGGCGGCGTCGAGGCCTATTCGACGCTCGGTTGGTTCAACGATCCGATTATTAGCTCGATGATGGCGTGGGGCGACGAGCGGTTGGCGACGCTGATATTCCACGAACTCGCGCACCAACGTTTTTATGTGAAAGACGACACCGAGTTCAACGAGTCCTTCGCCACGTTCGTCGAACAGGAAGGCACTCGCCAATGGCGCGCATTCCGAGACATGCCGCCGGATAATGGAGCGTTGGTACGCCAACGCGACCAGTTCATCCAATTGATTCTGGACACCCGCACCCGGCTTGAACGGCTTTACGCCCTACCGCTGCCGGCCGACCAAATGCGTGAGCGAAAAGCGGCCGAGTTCGAACAATTGCGCCGTGAGTACAGGACCCTGCGTGACAGCCAATGGGCTGGCAACAATCGCTACGATGCATGGATCAACGCCCCGATGAACAACGCCCGATTACTGCCGTTTGGTTTGTATGACCAGTGGGTGCCAGCGTTTACCACACTGTTCAGGCAGGTCGATGGTGATTGGGTGAGGTTTTATGCGGCAGTGGAGAAGGTAGGCACGTTGCCGGTTGGGGAGCGCAAGGCGGCGTTGAGGGCGTTGGCAGGATCAGCGAATTCCGGTGGCTGAACGGGCACCTTCGCGGACTTGCCCGCGAGGGGATTTGATCAGCGCTGCAAAAACGCCTGATGCAACTCATCCAGCGTCTCGAAGTGATACGCCGGTGCTTCGGCGCTCAATTCTTCCCGGCTGCCAAACCCATAACCCACCGCTGCCGCGTCCAGCCCATTGCTGCGGGCACCGATCAGGTCGTGCTTACGGTCGCCGATCATCAGCGTATTGGCCGGGTCGAGACCTTCTTCGGCCATCAAGTGTGCAATCAGCTCGACCTTGTTGGTCCGCGTGCCATCCAGCTCACTGCCATAAATCATCTTGAAATGCTTGGCGAAGTCGAAGTGCCGGGCAATTTCCCGGGCGAAAACCCATGGCTTGGAGGTCGCGATGTACAGCTGCCGCCCTTGGCCACCGAGGGTTTCCAGTAGAGGCGTGACGCCGTCGAACACGCGGTTTTCATACAGGCCGGTGACCTTGAAGCGTTCACGATAGAAGTTCACTGCCTCCCAGGCCTTGGGTTCGTCGAAGTCATAGAACTGCATGAACGCCTGCAACAATGGCGGGCCAATGAAATGTTCGAGCCTGGTCAGGTCCGGTTCATCGATACCCAGTTTGCTCAGGGCGAACTGGATGGAGCGGGTGATACCTTCGCGCGGGTCGGTCAGCGTGCCATCGAGGTCGAACAGTACGGTTTGGTAATGCATGGAAATTCCTGAGCAATAGCGAGACGCTTTCCGTTATCAAGAGGCTTAGAGCTGGTCGTAGCCTTCGGCCAGATGCAGGTCCTTGAGCTTCACGTAATTCGCTGCACTGTAGGTGAAAAAGGCTTTTTCCTTGTCCGTCAGCGGCCGGATCTGTTTCACCGGGCTCCCGACATAAAGGAAACCGCTTTCCAGGCGCTTACCCGGTGGCACCAGGCTACCGGCGCCAATGATCACATCGTCCTCGACCACCGCACCGTCCATGACGATGCTGCCCATTCCGATCAGAATCCGGTTGCCCACGGCGCAACCATGAAGCATGACTTTATGCGCGATGGTCACATCGTCGCCGATCAGTAACGGAAAGCCATCGGGGTTGAATGGCCCTGCATGGGTGATGTGCAACACGCAGCCGTCCTGCACGCTGGTGCGCGCACCGATCCGGATGCGATGCATGTCGCCGCGGATCACCGTCAGCGGCCAGACGGAGCTGTCTTCGCCGATTTCGACGTCGCCGATCACCACTGCCGAGCCGTCGACAAAAGCGCCTTTGCCCAGCAGCGGCGTGTAGTTCTGATACTTGCGAAGGGTCACGATAGGGTTTCTCTCTGTTGCCGATAGCTGCGGTGAGCGTCGATTGTAATTAAGATGGGCGCATGTTTCTTCCGCATGTTTTCCAGCCAAGGTGCCAACCGTGAGCGTGAACAACCCTCTTCTGCAGTCCTACGACCTGCCGCCGTTCTCGGCGATCCGTGCCGAACACGTGCAACCGGCCATTGAAAAGATCCTGGCTGACAACCGCGCCGCCATTGTCGAAATCCTCAAGACCCAGGCCAAACAACCGACCTGGGCCGGCCTGGTGCTGGCGATGGACGAACTCAACGATCGTCTGGGCGCCGCCTGGAGCCCGGTCAGCCACCTCAATGCCGTGTGCAACAGCGCTGAGTTGCGCGAGGCTTACGAGTCCTGCCTGCCGGCCCTGAGCGCCTACGCCACCGAGCTGGGCCAGAACCGTGAACTGTTTCAGGCCTATGAAGCGCTGGCGAACAGTCCTGAGGCCGCCGGTTTCGACGTGGCGCAGAAAACCATCCTGGAGCACGCCCTGCGTGACTTCCGCCTGTCGGGTATCGACCTGCCTGAAGCCGAACAAAAGCGTTATGCCGACGTGCAGAGCAAACTGTCGGAGCTGGGCAGTCGCTTCTCCAACCAGTTGCTCGACGCCACTCAGGCCTGGACCAAGCACATCACTGACGAAGCCGCCCTCGCTGGCCTGACCGATTCAGCCAAGGCGCAGATGGCCGCCGCCGCGCAAGCCAAAGACCTCGACGGCTGGCTGATCACCCTGGAATTCCCGAGTTACTACGCGGTGATGACCTACGCCCAGGACCGCGCCCTGCGCGAAGAAGTCTACGCCGCCTACTGCACCCGTGCGTCGGACCAAGGTCCGAATGCCGGTCAGAACGATAACGGCCCGGTCATGGAAGAAATCCTCGACCTGCGTCAGGAACTGGCAAAACTGTTGGGTTTCACCAGCTTCTCGGAGCTGAGCCTGGCGACCAAAATGGCCGAATCCAGCGATCAGGTACTCAGCTTCCTGCGCGACCTGGCCAAGCGCAGCAAGCCGTTCGCCGTCCGGGATCTGGAGCAGCTCAAGGCCTACGCCGCCGAACAGGGTTGCCCGGACCTGCAAAGCTGGGACAGCGGTTTCTACGGTGAAAAACTTCGCGAGCAGCGCTACAGCGTTGCCCAGGAAACCCTTCGCGCGTACTTCCCGATCGACAAGGTTCTGGGTGGGCTGTTCGCCATCGTCCAGCGGCTGTACGGCATCGAGATCGCCGAGCTGAAAGGCTTCGATACCTGGCACCCGGACGTTCGCCTGTTCGAAATCAAGGAAAACGGCCAGCACGTCGGCCGCTTCTTCTTCGACCTCTATGCCCGCGCCAACAAGCGTGGCGGTGCCTGGATGGACGGCGCCCGCGATCACCGCCGCACAATCAATGGTGTGCTGCAAAGCCCGGTAGCGAACCTGGTGTGCAACTTCACCCCGGCCGACAGCGGTAAACCAGCCCTGCTGACCCACGACGAAGTGACCACCCTGTTCCATGAATTCGGTCACGGCCTGCATCACCTGCTGACCCGCGTCGAGCACGCTGGCGTGTCCGGCATCAACGGCGTGGCCTGGGATGCGGTCGAGCTGCCAAGCCAGTTCATGGAAAACTGGTGCTGGGAGCCGGAAGGTCTGGCACTGATTTCCGGACACTACGAAACCGGCGAACCGTTGCCTCAGGATCTGCTGGAGAAAATGCTCGCGGCGAAGAACTTCCAGTCCGGACTGATGATGGTCCGCCAACTGGAGTTCTCGCTGTTCGACTTCGAGCTGCACGCCACTCACGGCGACGGCCGCAGCGTGCTGCAAGTGCTCGAAGGCGTGCGTGATGAGGTTTCGGTCATGCGTCCACCGGCCTACAACCGTTTCCCCAACAGCTTCGCCCACATCTTCGCCGGTGGTTACGCGGCGGGCTACTACAGCTACAAGTGGGCTGAAGTGTTGTCGGCCGATGCCTTCTCGAAATTCGAAGAAGACGGCGTGCTCAATGCCCAGACCGGTCGTGCATTCCGCGAAGCGATCCTGGCACGAGGTGGTTCCCAGGAACCGATGGTGCTGTTCGTCGACTTCCGTGGCCGTGCGCCATCGATTGACGCACTCTTGCGCCACAGCGGCCTGACCGAGGACGCGGCAGCATGAGTGAGGGACCTGTGATTACCAAAAAACGCTTTATCGCCGGGGCGGTCTGCCCGGCCTGTAGCGAGCCGGACAAATTGATGATGTGGAACGAAGATACCGTTCCGCATCGCGAGTGCGTGGCCTGCGGTTATTCCGACACGCTGAATGAACAAGGTCTGTCGGTGCCCAAGGAATTGGGCACCCGGGTTAACACCTCGGCACCCAAGGTGCCGGACGCCAAGGTTCAGGCCGTGCAGTTTTTCCCGAACCCGAAGCTGAAGAAAAAGCCTGACGAGCAACACTGAGTATCGAAAAACACCTTCCACTGCGCAACGCAGTGGAAGGTGTTACTTACTCGACATGGGCCGAGTTGAACCAACTCTTCATCGAACACATGGCAAACGGACTTGTGCTGCAATCACCATTGGCCAGCGCCGTACGAAGTTTGTCGACATCGGCCTGCATCATGTAGCGAATGCCGTCCTTGAAGTGGGTGCTATCGCCAAAACCGCCCTGAGTCATTTCACTCAGCGCATCTTCCTTACTCCAGCCCTGCACCACCACCCGGTACATCGCCGCCATCAGGCCGGTGCGATCCGAGCCGTGTTTGCAGTGCATAAGCACAGGCCCTTTGGCCTCGGCGGTCTGAATCGTGCGAAGGGCCTTGAGCACATCACTGTCATCCACATGATTGGTGCGGTAGGGCAGTTGTATCTGGGTGATTCCGGGTTTTGACAACCAGCTCGAGTCCGGTTCAGGCAGGAAGTTGATGACGGTGGCGACCTTGAGTTTTTCCAGCAACGGCACCGCCCCCTTGTCCGGCAACGCACTGCGATAGAGGGTCGGGGACATCTGATAGAGGTTGTACTGAACCTCCACCGATTGAGCCCAGTCCGCAGGCCGGGATAGAGCAGCGTCGTCAGCGTGGGCCAGCGTCAGGTTGAAAAGTGCGGCCAGCGACAAAAGAAGCGTCGCAGGTAGAAGGCGCAGTAGGGACATGCTCAGGCGACCGTGAAGTGGTGGATAAGTGATCGATAGCCTGAACTCGGGACAGTCAAAGACCTGTGAGGGCACTGTCAAAGAATCGTGAATAGAACAGCAAATGCCCGAGGCTGGTGGTCATTCAGATCAGTCAGATCTGTCCGACATCGCTAGTTGATTGAGAGACACTATCCGGCAAGACCTTGAGTTAATAGACACCGATAAAACCAGGCCTGCATGGAGTCTCATGCAGACCTGGCAACAACTATCAACTTCAGGGATTTACGATACTGGAATAAGCCTTGGCCAAGGCCAGCAGTTTTGCTTTGTCATCACCATCGATATCGCCATCACCGTCCACATCGCTGTTAATGGTTTTGATCGTGAAGGACTGACCACCATCGCTGGAAACCGCTGTCACATAGACGGAATCGACCAGTGCCTCTGTCTGCACTTCATTTACCGCATCCCATCCCGGCTCTTTACGGGCAAGCTGCATCGATACTTGTGCTTCACGAGGATTGGTTATGCTCGGCGCCAACAGTTGTAAAAAAATACCACGCTGATTAAAAAACGACATGATTAAATCCTTTTAATTAATAATCCACGACAACTTCGTGTGGCGAGGATAGTACTGATAGCCTTTGTAATTGCGCTACTTTATATATATTTCCGGTGATGACGGTTGCGCGATGCGCTTGATCCATAAACTTGTCTTGTTAGTTCCTTTATATAATCTCCGATGTTCACTCGCCGAACGGCACTGGTTTGTCGCTTTCCCCCTTGATACTGTATGCACATACAGCCAATGGGTTTTTATCGATGAACACGCCTCTGCCACCCCGCGGTCGCGGCACCGCCACCAACCCTCACAACCGTTTCGCACCGAACCGTTCGGTGGCCGAGGATGACGGCTGGTATCAGGAAGCGCCAATCACCCAAGGCACCGAGGTGCGCATCGAGACGGCGAAGACCATCATTACCCGCAACAACTCGCCGGACTTGCCCTTCGACCGCTCGATCAATCCCTATCGTGGCTGCGAGCATGGCTGTATCTATTGCTACGCGCGGCCAAGCCACGCTTATTGGGACATGTCGCCGGGTCTGGATTTCGAAACCAGACTGATCGCCAAGACCAACGCCGCCGATGTGCTGGAAGAACAACTGTCCAAACGCGGCTATCAATGCGCGCCGATCAACCTGGGCTCCAACACCGATCCTTATCAGCCGATCGAGCGTGAACACAGAATCACCCGCAAGATCCTTGAGGTGCTGCTGCGCTACCGCCATCCGGTGACCATCATCACCAAGGGCTCGCTGATTCTGCGCGACCTGGACTTGCTGGCCGAACTCGCCGAACAACGACTGGTGGCGGTAATGATCAGCCTCACCACTCTGGACGATGAGCTCAAACGCATCCTCGAACCTCGTACGGCCGCGCCCAAGGCACGACTGCGGGCGATCCGGGTAATGCGTGAAGCGGGGATTCCGGTGGGTGTCTTGTGTTCACCGATGATTCCGATGATCAACGACAGCGAACTCGAAAGCCTGCTGACTGAAGCCCATGCGGCCGGAGCGCAAACTGCGGCTTACATGATGTTGCGCCTGCCGCTGGAAGTGGCGCCGCTGTTCGAAGAGTGGCTGGCCGCCCACTATCCTCAACGTGCAGCTCATGTGTTGAGCCTGATCCGCCAGAGCCGTGGTGGGGAGCTTTACGACAGTCGGTTTGGCGCCCGTATGCGCGGTGAAGGACCGTTTGCCGATCTGCTGGCGCAGCGTTTTGCCAAAACCATCAAGCGCCTGGGGCTCAACCGTCGGGAAGGTTTCGATCTGGACTGCAAAGCCTTTTGTCCGCCGGGTCGCCAGATGTCATTGATTTAAGGACAATCGGACCTATGGTGGAGTAGTGAAAAAAGCACGTCGTGTTCAAGCTGGTCATATTTCTTATGACCTGGAACGCACGTTCTAGAGCGCTTGATTCAGTTTGAGTTAAGCTTCAGCCGCTACCTTGTTCATCGAGTGACTGACGGGTCTGTTTTTCGACCTGGACGTTTTTTATACAGCCACTGGCTTCACATCGGACAAAACGGGAAATTCCCTGACTCCGCCAAAGAGGATGAATCATGAGTGACAAGGATAAACAGCCTTTGGCTGCGTCGGCTTCAGCCCAACCCGAGGCGGAAACCGCCGATGCAGCGCTGCAGCATATCGTTGACGGCTTTTTGCATTTTCATCACGAGATCTTTCCGCAGCAGGAAGAACTCTTCAAAAAACTCGCCACGGCCCAGCGGCCTCGGGCGATGTTCATCGCGTGCGCCGATTCGCGCATTGTTCCCGAGCTGATCACCCAAAGCGCCCCCGGCGACCTGTTCGTCACCCGTAACGTCGGCAACGTCGTGCCGCCTTATGGGCAAATGAACGGTGGTGTTTCCACAGCCATCGAATACGCAGTGCTGGCGCTTGGCGTGCAGCACATCATCATCTGCGGCCACTCCGACTGTGGCGCCATGCGCGCAGTACTCAACCCGCAGAGCCTGGAAAAGATGCCGACGGTCAAAGCCTGGCTGCGCCATGCGGAAGTGGCGAAAACCATGGTTCAGGACAACTGCCATTGCTCGAATGAAAGCGAGAGCATGCACATCCTTACCGAAGAGAATGTGATCGCTCAGTTGCAACATTTGCGCACGCACCCGTCGGTGGCCTCGCGCATGGCCAACGGTCAGCTGTTTATCCATGGTTGGGTGTACAACATCGAAACCAGCGAAATCCAGGCTTACGACGCGGATCAGGGTTGTTTCCTGCCGCTCGATGGCAGCCATCCGATTCCGGTGGCGACGCCCAAAGCGCGCTTCTAAATCCTCTTCGTAGCCTGTCTCACAATAACGTTTGCGAGACAGGTCAACAGATCCCTGTGTGGTTTAGCCGAGGCTGCTGATCAGGCAGCCCGGCTTTGCCATGCCTGAAGAAAACTTCGGGAGAGTCACCATGCGTGCCGCTCAATTAAAAGCTGTTCTGCCACGGGAGCTGCTGGCTTCGGTGGTTGTGTTTCTGGTTGCCCTGCCTTTGTGCATGGGCATCGCCATCGCCTCCGGGCTGCCACCGGCCAAAGGCCTGATCACCGGCATCATCGGTGGGCTGGTAGTTGGCTGGCTTGCCGGTTCACCGTTGCAAGTCAGCGGTCCGGCGGCAGGCCTGGCGGTATTGGTGTTCGAACTGGTGCGCCAGCATGGTATCGCCATGCTCGGGCCGATCCTGCTACTGGCGGGTTTTCTGCAATTGGTAGCCGGGCGTTTGAAACTGGGTTGCTGGTTTCGGGTCACGGCGCCGGCTGTGGTGTACGGCATGCTCGCCGGCATCGGCGTGTTGATCGTGCTGTCGCAGGTGCACGTAATGCTCGATGCCGTGCCCAAGCCCTCAGGGCTGGATAACCTGGCGGCCTTTCCTACTGCAGTGATTCAGGCTTTGCCTTCGTTTGGCTGGCAAGCGGGTTTGCTCGGGCTGTCGACCATTGCCGTGATGTGGCTGTGGGAAAAATTCCGCCCGCATTCCCTGCGTTTCGTTCCCGGCGCATTGCTCGGGGTCGGTCTAGCAACGATCGCCAGCCTGGCGCTCGCCTTGCAGGTCAAACGTGTGGAGGTCCCGGCTAACCTGGCGGAGGCCATCGATTGGCTACGCCCGGCGGATCTGCTCAACCTGGCTGACCCAACCCTGCTGATCGCCGCCTTCGCCGTGGCCTTTATCGCCAGCGCCGAAACCCTGCTCTCGGCCGCCGCCGTGGATCGCATGCACAGTGGTCAACGCTCGGACTTCGACCGCGAATTGTCGGCACAAGGTGTGGGCAACATGTTGTGTGGCCTGCTCGGCGCGCTGCCGATGACCGGGGTAATCGTGCGCAGCTCGGCCAACGTTCAAGCCGGCGCCACCACCCGCCTGTCGACGGTGTTCCATGGCCTGTGGTTGCTGGCTTTCGTGTTGCTGCTATCGAGCGTGCTGCAAAGCATTCCGGTGGCGAGCCTGGCGGGCGTGCTGGTTTACACCGGTTTCAAACTGGTGGACCTCAAAGCCTTTCGCGGCCTGGGCCGTTATGGCCGGATGCCGATGTTCACCTATGCGGCGACTGCACTGGCAATCATCTTCACCGACCTGCTGACGGGCGTGCTGATCGGCTTTGGCCTGACGCTGGCCAAACTGGCCTGGAAGGCTTCGCGCCTGAAAATCAGCCTGATCGATCTACCGGCGGACGGCGAGATGGAACTGCGTCTGGTGGGGGCGGCGACTTTCCTCAAGGTGCCGGCGTTGACCCAGGTGCTGGGGAGCATTCCCGCTGGCGCGACGGTGCATGTGCCGCTCAATAACCTGAGCTACATCGATCACTCGTGCCTTGAGTTGCTGGAGGAGTGGGGCCGGGCCAATGCGGCCAAGGGTTCGAAGTTGGTGATTGAAGCGCGGGGGTTGAAGCGCAGGCTTGAAGGGCGGTTGCGGACCACCACCGGGGTAGGCTCAACGGCCGGTTGAAGCCCCCCTGTAGGAGCGAGCGGTGCGGCGATCCGACTTGCCCGCGAAGCTTTTGGCGTACTTGGGGACGCCTTCGCGGGCAAGCCTCCTACAGGGTTGCATAGACTTACGCGGCTGGTTGATCCAGCTCCAGCTCCACGCCCAATTGGCGCGACAGGCACGGCCAGCGCTTCCACGCGGCGCCGGTGTCCGGGCTGTTGAGTTTCTCGCGGTAGGCCTCCACCGACTCCAGCGCGAAACTTTCATCGTCAAGCATCTCGTCCACGGCGTGATGCACCGCCTCATCCAGTTGGTTGGCAAATTCCTCGCCAATCAATTGGTGGGCAATCAGGTTGGCGACAGTCATGTCCAAGGGGATCAATGGCTGACCAAAATGCTTGATGTACAGGTCGTTGACCTCTTCGACCAGGCGGTGCGCCAGATAAGCTTCGTCCAGCAGGCTGTCCAGGCCAACGTGACCGGCCATGATCGCCGGCGGTTGGAGGAAGAACTGCTCGGCGATTGTCAGCACCGGCTTGATCTGCGATTCGATGCCCGCTTCCCTGGCGACTTCATTGGCTGCATCCAGCAGGTCTGGCACTTGTTCTATATACGCGGCCACAAAACGCGTCATCACGCCGTTAGCGTCGACATCCGGCAATTGGATGGCGGAGTGAAGGTGCGGCAGTTGGGTTTCCAGCTGACGAGTCAGCAGGCCGGTCTCGGCCTCGTGTTGTTGGGCTTGTTGGATCTGCTCGCGCAATGCGGCGGTGTTCATGAAAACTCCAGGAAACAAAGGCAATGAAATAGGGAAGACATAACTTAGCTGGCTCAGGAAAAAGGCTAAGACGCATTTGTCATAATTATTTCATCCTTGAGACATCGAAGTTATATCGATTTGCCACCACTCGTCTGCATCCTTCTCCATTCGTGACCTGGAACGCAAGTCCAACCTGTTTCAGCTGATTTACCCCATCGCGTTGCGAGGTGGCAGTCGCTGTCTATACTCGGTTCTGAATGGAGTTAGCTGATGACACCCGACTGCATACGCAGCAAGGCTCGGCGATTCAAGTTCGTGGTCTGAAAATGCCGCTCCCTTGCCGCAGGCGTTACGCCTACGGGATAACAAGAACGATAAGGGGAACCCGCAATGATGCGACATCCACATGTCTGGATGGGCCTCCTGTTGTGGTCGATTTTCAGTCAGGCGCAAGCGGCCTGGACTGTCAATATGGCGCCTGGAGCGACTGAGATCAGTCACGCAGTATTCGATCTGCACATGACCATTTTCTGGATTTGTGTGGTGATCGGCATCATCGTCTTCGGCGCCATGTTCTGGTCGATGATGATCCACCGCCGCTCGACCGGGCAGGTGGCCGCAAAATTTCATGAAAGCACCACCGTTGAAATCCTCTGGACCATCGTCCCCCTGCTTATCCTGGTAGCCATGGCGGTCCCCGCAACCGCCACACTGATCAAGATGTACGACAACACGGAGCCGGATATCGATATCCAGGTCACCGGCTATCAGTGGAAGTGGCATTACAAATACCTGGGTCAGGACGTCGAATTTTTCAGCAACCTGACTACCCCCGCCGATCAGATCCACAACAAGGAAGCCAAGGGCGAGCATTACCTGCTGGAGGTCGACAAGCCACTGGTGCTGCCGATCGGTGCCAAGGTGCGTTTTCTGGTGACCTCCGCCGACGTCATCCACTCTTGGTGGGTGCCGGCCTTCGCAGTCAAGCGCGATGCGATTCCGGGCTTCGTCAATGAATCCTGGACCCGTGTCGACAAGCCCGGCATCTACCGTGGCCAGTGCGCCGAGCTGTGCGGCAAGGACCACGGCTTCATGCCGATCGTGGTCGAGGTCAAGGAAAAGGCCGACTACGAAAAATGGCTGGGCGAGCGCAAGGCGGAAGCCGCGCAACTCAAAGAGCTGACCAGCAAGGAATGGACCCTCGACGAGCTCAAGGAGCGCGGCGACAAGATTTATCACACCACTTGCGTGGCCTGTCACCAGGCCGAAGGCCAGGGCCTGCCGCCGATGTTCCCGGCACTCAAGGGCTCGAAAATCGCCACCGGGCCGAAAGAGGCTCACCTGAGCCTGGTCTTCCATGGCAAGCCCGGCACCGCGATGGCGGCGTTCGGCAAGCAGCTCTCGGAAGTCGATATCGCGGCGGTCGTGACCTACGAACGTAACGCCTGGGGCAACAACAAAGGCGACATGGTCACCCCTAAAGAAGTGCTGGAGCTGAAACAGGCGGAAAGCAAATGACCCGGTCTATTGCGTACTCAAGGAATCGGTCGGGGCATGACGTCCCGGTTCGCCCAGCCCAGCCGTTTGCAGGAGACAGGACATGACTGTTGTAGTCGATGACCATGTTCATACCGATACCGCCCACGCCCACGGCCCCGCCAAAGGCCTGATGCGCTGGGTGTTGACCACCAACCACAAGGATATCGGCACGCTGTACCTGTGGTTTGCATTCACTATGTTCCTGCTGGGCGGCTCGTTCGCCATGGTGATCCGTGCCGAGCTGTTCCAGCCGGGACTGCAAATCGTCGAACCGGCGTTCTTCAACCAGATGACCACCATGCACGGTCTGGTGATGGTCTTCGGCGCGGTGATGCCGGCCTTCGTCGGCCTCGCCAACTGGATGATCCCGTTGATGATCGGCGCGCCGGACATGGCCCTGCCGCGAATGAACAACTTCAGCTTCTGGCTGTTGCCGGCCGCGTTCATTCTGCTGGTATCGACCCTGTTCACCCCCGGTGGCGGGCCGAACTTCGGCTGGACCTTCTACGCACCGCTGTCGACCACCTACGCGCCGGAAAGCGTGACGTTCTTCATCTTCGCCATCCACTTGATGGGGATCAGTTCGATCATGGGCGCAATCAACGTGATCGCGACCATCCTCAACCTGCGCGCCCCCGGCATGACGTTGATGAAAATGCCGCTGTTCGTCTGGACCTGGCTGATCACCGCGTTCCTGCTGATCGCGGTGATGCCGGTACTGGCCGGCTGCGTAACCATGATGCTGATGGACATCCACTTCGGCACCAGTTTCTTCAGTGCCGCCGGTGGCGGTGATCCGGTGCTGTTCCAGCACGTGTTCTGGTTCTTCGGTCACCCCGAGGTGTACATCATGATCCTGCCGGCCTTCGGTGCCGTCAGCTCGATCATTCCGGCGTTCTCGCGCAAGCCGCTGTTTGGCTACACCTCGATGGTCTATGCCACGGCCAGTATTGCGTTCCTGTCATTCATCGTCTGGGCGCACCACATGTTCGTGGTCGGCATTCCGCTGGTGGGCGAGTTGTTCTTCATGTACGCCACGCTGCTGATCGCAGTGCCGACCGGCGTGAAGGTGTTCAACTGGGCCAGCACCATGTGGCAAGGCTCGCTGACCTTCGAGACGCCGATGCTGTTCGCCGTGGCGTTCGTGATCCTGTTCTCCATTGGCGGATTCTCCGGGCTGATGCTGGCCATCGCCCCGGCAGACTTCCAGTACCAGGACACCTACTTCGTGGTCGCGCACTTCCATTACGTGCTGGTGCCGGGGGCGATCTTCGGGATCTTCGCCTCGGCTTACTTCTGGCTGCCGAAATGGACCGGCCACATGTACGACGAAACCCTCGGCAAGCTGCACTTCTGGCTGTCTTTCATCGGCATGAACATGGCGTTCTTCCCGATGCACTTCGTGGGCCTGGCGGGCATGCCGCGGCGGATTCCGGACTACAACCTGCAATTCGCCGACTTCAACATGGTGTCGTCGATCGGCGCGTTCATGTTTGGTGCCACGCAGATCTTCTTCCTGTTCATCGTGATCAAGACCATTCGCGGCGGCGAGCCGGCACCGGCCAAGCCGTGGGATGGTGCCGAAGGCCTGGAATGGAGCATTCCATCGCCCGCGCCGTATCACACCTTCACCACACCGCCGGAAGTGAAATGAAACGCCTCGGTCCTGTAGGAGCCGGCTTGCTGGCGATGAACGCAGCGCGGTGTGTCAGACACTCCGCCTTCGCTGGCAAGCCAGCTCCTACAGGATATGGCGTAGAGGCTGGAAATAATGGCTGACTCGATCTCGATGAAGAAGCTGGTCACCCGCCTGTTGCTGGTGGTGGCGGCGATGTTTGTCTTCGGCTTTGCCCTGGTGCCGATCTACGACGTGATGTGCAAGGCATTCGGCATCAATGGCAAAACCGCCGGGCAGTATGAAGGCGAGCAAACGGTCGACGCCTCGCGGCAGGTTCGCGTGCAGTTTCTGTCGACCAACGCTGCTGACATGCCCTGGGATTTCTATCCCAAGACGGATGAGCTGACCGCGCACCCCGGGGCGGTGAACGAGATGATTTTTATCGCCCACAACCCCACCGACCGGCCGATGAGCGCCCAGGCGGTGCCGAGTATCGCGCCGAGTGCAGCCGCGGCGTACTTCCACAAGACCGAATGTTTCTGCTTTACCCAGCAAGTGCTGCAGCCCGGTCAACGCATCGAGATGCCAGTACGGTTCATCGTTGACCGCGACATGCCCAAGGATGTGAAGCACCTGACGCTGTCCTACACGCTGTTCGATATCACCGCACGTCATCCGCCCGTGGCTGTTGCAGCAAGCACAGGTGGCTAGGCGTTAAAGCGTGCCCGATAAGGAGAACAATAAATGGCAACTCATGAACATTATTACGTTCCAGCCCAGAGCAAATGGCCGATCATCGCCACGATCGGCATGCTGGTCACGGTGTTCGGCCTGGGCACCTGGTTCAACGACCTGAAGGCTGCGCGGCCGGAATCCCATGGCCCGCTGATCTTTTTCGTCGGCGGACTGCTGCTGGCCTACATGCTGTTCGGCTGGTTCGGGACGGTGGTCAAGGAGAGTCGCGCGGGGTTGTACAGCCCGCAACTCGACCGCTCGTTCCGCTGGGGCATGAGCTGGTTCATTTTCTCGGAGGTGATGTTCTTCCTGGCCTTTTTCGGTGCGCTGTTTTATGTGCGCAACATCGCGGGCCCGGCACTGGGTGGTGAAGGCACCAAAGGCATCGCCCACATGCTGTGGCCGACGTTCGAGTTCACCTGGCCGCTGCTGAACAACCCGGACTCGAAACTCTTTCCTCCCCCCAAGGAAGTCATCAGCCCCTGGGGTCTGCCGCTGCTCAACACCGTACTGCTGGTGAGTTCCAGCGTCACCGTGACCATCGCTCACCACGCCTTGAAGAAAGGCCATCGCGGGGCGCTGAAAATCTGGCTGGCGCTGACCGTGTTGCTCGGTTGCGGCTTCCTGGGCTTTCAAGCCAAAGAATACCTGCACGCCTACCACGAGCTGGGCTTGACCCTCGGTTCCGGCATCTACGGCGCAACGTTCTTCATGCTCACCGGTTTCCACGGTGCCCACGTGACCATCGGCACCATCATTCTGTTCGTGATGCTGATGCGCATCATGCGCGGGCACTTCAATGCAGACCACCATTTCGGCTTCGAGGCGGCGACCTGGTATTGGCACTTTGTGGATGTGGTGTGGATCGGG
Organism: Pseudomonas sp. 05N433; assembly: GCF_056396925.1. Lineage (NCBI taxonomy): Bacteria > Pseudomonadati > Pseudomonadota > Gammaproteobacteria > Pseudomonadales > Pseudomonadaceae > Pseudomonas > Pseudomonas sp. 05N433. The sequence goes on from NZ_JBFTML010000045.1 coordinate 35,594, forward strand.
TTGTTCGTTTTCGTCTACGTACTTTGAGCCTGGCACTCATGACTACCAAGGCACGTGAGACACCAACTGGCCGCTGAAAAAACCCCAGGCGATCAAGCCGACAGTGATGGCGGCCAGCGCAACACGAATACTCAAGGCGATGACCAGGCGATTCGAGCTGCTGTCGTCCTTGACCAGAAAAAACAGGCCGCTGAACAGGCTGACAACCGTGGCAATCAGCATCAGGACGATGGCTGCTTTGAGCATGGTGACACTCCGGGGGACAGGCGATGCATGTGAGTATAGCTATCGCGATGACCGACTTTCTGGCGACGCCATGAAGCGCTTCCGGCTGGGCCTCGTGCCGACTCTGGTGGTCGCGGTGCTGCTGCCCTTGCTGGTGTCACTCGGCTTCTGGCAGTTGAGCCGGGGCGCGGAGAAAAGCGCGCTGCTGCAAAATTACGCTGAGCGCCGGGCGGCCGAACCGATGGCCAGCACCGAACTGCAACACACCGAAGATCCGGCCTTTCGCCGGGTTCGCCTGCACGGCCAGTTCGATGCCGAACACAGCCTGCTGCTGGATAACCGGCAGCGTGACGGCAAGGTCGGGGTCGAGCTGTTGCAACCATTTCAGGATCAGGCCACCGGGCTCTGGTTGCTGGTCAATCGCGGCTGGCTGCCGTGGCCGGATCGGCGTACCCCGCCGTCATTCACCACACCGACTCAGGTGTTGAGCCTCGACGCCTGGGTCTACGTCTCCCCCGGCGCAACGTTCCAGTTGCACGCCGACCCCAACACCACGACCTGGCCACAACTGATCACCGCCGTTGAACCGGCCAGGTTGTGGACGGCGCTTGAACGTGACGGTTTCGCCTACGAATTACGCGCGCAAAGTGGCCCTGCGACCTACCGCGCCGATTGGCCGGTGGTGGCCATGGGGCCGGAAAAGCACCTGGCTTACGCCGTGCAGTGGTTCGCCCTGGCGATCGCGCTGTTCGGCCTTTATCTCTATCTCGGCTGGCACAACGCAAAGGAGAACAATAATGGGAGTGGCCATGAATCCACCCGGCATGTCTGAGGCGAAAACACCGGTGAATCGGCGGCGCGGACGCTTGCAGTTGCTGCTGATCCTATTGGGGGTGATCGGTCCGATGATCCTCGCCACCGGCATGTACAAATTGCAGTTCTGGGTACCCGAAGGCCGCAGTTATCACGGTGAGCTGATCGGCAACGGCCAGACTCGCGCCGACATTGGCGTACAAGCGCAAGAAGAACGCTGGCAGTTGCTGGTGACGGCGCCCAAGGACTGCTCGGTGGACTGCCAACAGCTGGTTTATCTGGCGCGGCAGATCCAGATCGGCCTCGGTCGCGATGCTGCCCGTGCCAGCCATGCGCTGGCCATCGCGCAGCCGCTGAACAGCGATTACGAGACTAAACTTCAACGCGAGTACCCACAGTTACAACGCTATTCATTGGACCTGCCGTCCTACATCAAAGGCGCACAGAGCAATGACACGCCGCACCTGTGGATCATCGACCCTCACGGCAATCTGGTGCTGCGTTACGACCCGACGGTGAAGGGCAAGGATCTGCTCAACGACCTGCGCCACCTGCTGAAACTGTCGAACATCGGATAAGGGCATCGTCATGGCCAAACCTGGATTTCGCCTCGCGCTGTTTGCCACCTTGCTGGCACTGATTGTGGTGTTGCTCGGCGCTTACACACGCCTGACCCACGCCGGCCTCGGCTGCCCGGACTGGCCCGGCTGCTACGGTTTTATCAGCGTGCCGCAAAGCGAAGCCCAATTGGCTCATGCCGAACTGCATTTTCCAGACACTCCGGTGGAAGCCCACAAGGGCTGGAACGAAATGGTCCATCGCTACTTCGCCGGCACGCTGGGGCTGCTGATCGCGGTGCTGGCGGGCCGCGCCTGGGTCCATCGTCATCATCCGGGGCAGCCGGTGAAGTTACCGCTGTTCCTGCTGGCGTTGGTCATTGGCCAAGCGGCTTTCGGCATGTGGACGGTGACGCTCAAGCTTTGGCCGCAAGTGGTCACCGGACATTTACTCGGTGGTTTTGCGACCTTGAGCCTGTTGTTTCTGCTGACCTTGCGCCTGTCCGGCGTATTGCCGGCGCTGACCGTGCCTCGACGTTTGCAATACTGGGCAACCGCCGGCTTGCTGTTGGTGATCCTGCAAATTGCTCTCGGTGGCTGGGTCAGCTCCAACTATGCGGCGGTAGCCTGCATCGACTTTCCAACCTGCCACGGCCAATGGCTGCCGCCGGCTGATTTCGCCAACGGTTTTCACCTGACCCAGCACATCGGCCCGAATTATCTGGGCGGGCAGCTGGACAGCGATGCCCGCACCGCGATTCACCTGACTCACCGCATCGGCGCATTACTGGTCACCTTTGTTCTGCTCGGTCTGGCCTGGCAACTGAAGGTCGTCGGCATGACGCGCCTGGCCGTCATGGTGCTGATCGCCCTTGCCGCACAAATCACCCTGGGCATCAGCAACGTGGTGTTCCACTTGCCGCTGCCGGTGGCCGTCGCCCACAACGCCGGCGGTGCGGCGCTGTTGCTGACGATGGTGCTGGTCAATTATCACGCGCGAACCAGCCTGGTTCGGGTCAAGCATCAGCCCCCTCGGCGCTGGCGTCTACGCCTGCGTAAGCACTCGGCCGGGCCCATAACAATAAAAGGAGAGATGCCATGGCGACTCTGATCGGCGAACGTCACAGTCAGGCCATCTGGCGAGACTACTTGGAACTGACCAAGCCGAAAGTGGTGGTGCTGATGCTCATCACCTCGCTGGTCGGCATGTTCCTCGCGACCCGCGCCGGGGTGCCATGGACGGTGCTGGTGTTCGGCAATCTGGGGATCGCCCTGTGTGCCGGCGGTGCCGCGGCGGTCAATCATGTGGTGGACCGGCGCATCGACGCGGTCATGGCCCGGACCCACAAACGGCCCCTGGCCGAAGGCCGGGTATCTCCAGCCGCCGCGCTGACCTTCGCCCTGATACTGGCGATGCTCGGCCAGGCCTTGCTACTGACTTTCACCAACCCGTTGACGGCGTGGCTGACCCTCGCCTCCTTGCTCGGTTATGCCGTGGTCTACACCGGTTTCCTGAAACGCGCGACGCCGCAGAACATCGTCATCGGCGGCCTCGCCGGAGCTGCCCCGCCACTGCTCGGCTGGACCGCCGCCACCGGTCATGTCGGCGCCGAACCATTGTTGCTGGTGCTGATCATCTTCGCCTGGACCCCACCGCACTTCTGGGCGCTGGCGATTCACCGCAAGGAAGAATACGCCAAGGCTGACATTCCGATGCTGCCGGTGACCCATGGCGAGCACTACACCAAAGTCCACATCCTGCTCTATACCTTTGCGTTGCTGGCCGTCAGCCTGATGCCCTACGTGATCCACATGAGCGGCGTGCTCTACCTAATGTGTGCCCTCTTACTGGGCGCAAGGTTTCTGCAATGGGCCGTGGTGCTGTACCGTGGCACTCGACCGCACGCGGCGATCAACACGTTCAAGTACTCTATCTACTACTTGTTCCTGCTGTTTATCGCGCTGCTCGTAGACCACTACTTACTGCTGATCCTATGACCCGAACCCAGAAAACCGTCTTCATCCTCGTTGCCCTGATCGCGCTGATCCTGGGCCTGACCGTCAATAAAGTACTGACCGGGAAAAACCAGGGAGACCCGACGGCGCTGATCGATGCAGGGATCATTCTGCTGCCCCAAAGCCGTAATCTGCCGGACGTGAAGATGACCGATCAGGACGGCAAGCCAGTGGCGGTCAACGAACTGAAAGGCAAGTGGAGTTTGCTGTTCTTCGGCTACACCTTCTGCCCGGACATCTGCCCGACCACCCTCGCCCAGCTGCGGCAGATCAAGAGTGAACTGCCGGCGGATGCGGTGAACAAGTTGCAGGTCATCCTGGTCAGCGTCGACCCTAACCGCGATACGCCCAAGCAACTCAAGCAGTACCTGGGCTACTTCGATCCGCAATTCATCGGGCTGACCGCAGCCTCGGTCGAAGACCTTCAGAAAATGGCCAACGCGGTGAGCATTCCGTTCATTCCGGCGGACACCAGCAAGCCGAACTACACCGTCGACCACAGCGGCAACCTGGCGGTGATCGGACCGGACGGGACTCAACGCGGGTTCATTCGTGCACCGCTGAATAACCAGAAACTGGTGGCGCAGTTGCCGGTGATGCTCAACCGTCAATAAGCACCACACTCTTTGTAGGAGCCAGGCTTGCCGGCGAAGGCGCTCTCACGGGCGCCGTCGCCGGCAAGCCTGGCTCCTACAGTAAGGGGCAAACAGACAAAAAAAGGGGCGCATTCAATTCAATGCGCCCCTTTTTCGTTTACGTCAGCCGATCAGAACGCCGGCAATACCGCGCCTTTGTACTTCTCGAGAATGAAGGCTTTCACTTCCGGGCTGTGCAGGGCAGCAACCAGTTTCTGCATTGCCGCGCTGTCCTTGTCGTCCGGACGGGCAACGAGGATGTTCACGTACGGCGAGTCGCTGCCTTCGATGACCAGCGCGTCCTTGGACGGATCGAGCTTGGCTTCCAGCGCGTAGTTGGTGTTGATCAGCGCCAGGTCGACCTGAGTCAGCACGCGGGGGATGGTCGCGGCTTCCAGTTCACGGAATTTCAGATCCTTGGTGTTCTCGGTGATGTCCTTCACGGTCGACAGGATATTTTTCGAATCCTTCAACTTGATCAGGCCAGCCTTCTCCAGCAGCAACAGCGCACGGCCGCCGTTGGTGGCGTCGTTCGGGATCACCACGTTGGCGCCGCCCGGCAGCTCTTCCAGTTTCTTGTACTTGCTGGAGTAAGCGCCCAGCGGCTCCAGGTGCACACCGGCAACGCTGACGAGGTTGGTGCCCTTGGCCTTGTTGAACTCATCCAGGTACGGTTGGTGCTGGAAGAAGTTGGCGTCCAGACGCTTCTCGGCCACCTGTACGTTCGGCTGGATGTAGTCGGTGAAGACTTTGACTTTCAGGTCCACGCCTTCTTTGGCCAGGGCTGGTTTAACGAACTCGAGGATTTCCGCGTGGGGCACCGGGGTGGCCGCAACGGTCAAGGTGTCGGCAGCGTGGGCGGAAAAGGCTGCAATGGCAGCGAATGCGACGAGTAGTTTTTTCATTCAGCTAACTCCTTGTGAGGCGCCAGTCTTCGGCGCCTGCCAGCGAATGGCCGGCTCATGTCTTAAGTGACGAAAACTGTTTATTTGCGGGAGAAATGAACCACCAGCTTGTCGCCGACGGTTTGCAGCACTTGAACCAGCACCAGCAGCAAGACCACGGTGACCACCATCACGTCGGTCTGGAAACGCTGGTAACCGAAACGGATCGCCAGGTCGCCCAAGCCGCCAGCGCCGACCACACCGGCCATTGCTGTGTAGGACACCAGTGTAATCGCTGTCACCGTAATCGCTGCGAAGATGCCCGGGCGGGCTTCCGGCAGCAAGGCGTTGGTGATGATCTGACGGGTCGTCGCGCCCATGGCCTGGGTCGCTTCGATGATGCCGCGATCCACTTCACGCAGGGCGGTTTCCACCAGTCGCGCGAAGAACGGCGTGGCGCCCACCACCAGCGGTGGGATCGCACCGGCGACACCGAGGGAGGTGCCGGTAATCAATACGGTGAACGGAATCATCACGATCAGCAGAATGATGAACGGCAGCGAACGCAGAATGTTCACCACCAGCGATAGCATCGCGTAGACGCCTTTGGCTTCCAGCAACTGGCGCGGGCTGCACAAGAACAACAGCACGCCCAACGGCAACCCCAGCAGCACGGTGAACAACAGCGAACCGCCAAGCATCAGCAGGGTGTCGCCGGTGGCCAGCCAGATTTCGTACCAGTCGATATTGGAAAAGAAACTCATCAGGACTTCCATCAGCGCAGCACCTCCATATGGACATCAGCTGCGGTGAAGTGAGCAAACGCCGCTTCCATGTCGCCACCGGTGACGGCCAGGGTCAATTGGCCGTAGGGAACCTCTTTGATGCGATCGATACGACCGGCCAGGATGCTGTAGTCCACGCCCGTTTCCCGGGCGACGGTACCCAGCAATGGTGCGTAGGTCGCTTCGCCCTGGAAGGTCAGACGCACGATGCGGCCCGGCACATGAGCGAAGTCGTCGCGCTGTTCGTTCTCGTCGATCTGCTCGTCTTCCTGGACGAAGCGCTTGGTGGTCGGGTGCTTGGGGTGCAGGAACACTTCGGCCACCGAACCTTGCTCGACGATCACACCGGCATCCATCACCGCCACCTGATCGCAGACTCGACGAATCACATCCATCTCGTGGGTGATCAGGACGATGGTCAGCTTCAGCTCGCGATTGATCTCGGCCAGCAATTGCAAAACCGACGCCGTGGTCTGCGGGTCGAGGGCACTGGTGGCTTCGTCGCACAGCAAAATTTTCGGCTTGGTTGCCAGGGCGCGGGCGATGCCGACACGCTGCTTCTGACCACCGGACAGTTGCGCCGGGTATTTTTTCGCATGGTCGGCCAGGCCAACCCGCGCCAGCAATTGCGCCACACGCTGGTCGATTTCGCTACGCGACAGCTCACCGGCGAGGGTCAGCGGCAGCGCGACGTTGTCGGCCACGGTCTTGGACGCCAGCAAGTTGAAGTGCTGGAAAATCATCCCGACCTGCTGACGGAAACGTCGCAGGCCATTGGCATCCAGCGCCGTGACTTCTTCACCATCGACGATGATCTTGCCGCCACTGGAGTTTTCCAGGCGATTGATCAGGCGCAGCAGGGTACTTTTTCCCGCACCGGAATGGCCGATCAGGCCAAAGACCTGACCGTTCTCAATCGTCAGACTGGTCGGATGCAGGGCGGGAATATCCTTACCGGCGACGCGGTAAGTTTTGTGGACGTTTTGAAACTCGATCACGTAGCGAACCTTGTGGGGCGCGTTAGAAAAGGATCAGCGGTTAGCCGGGCGCGCATTTTAGCCTGTCCGTATAGAGGTTCTTAGCATTTATTTCGCTTTCAACCAGCGATTTGGCAATAACGCGATCAAAGGTCAGAAAAAAGGAACGGCGCCAGCGCCTCATCAGTCACTCATTAAGCAACTCGAAAAAGCCCGGGCAATGCCAATGAGCCCTGACCACGACGGGAATCGCAACGAGGAGTCTACGTCTGATGAGTACTAAAAAGCCTGCCGCCACCAGCGCACTGGCCGGGACCGATACCCTGGACCGCAGCAACACCAATCCCAAGCTCGACAGCCTGGAACAATTTCGCTCCGATGCCACCGAGCAGGCCCTGCGCACCAACC
>NZ_JBFTML010000046.1:0-74370 GCF_056396925.1 Pseudomonas sp. 05N433
CCCATGAACATCGCGATCGGGATGGTCGCCATCACCGTGAAAATGCCCCACGGGCTCTCGGCCAGGGCCTTGACCACGATCAGCGCCAGCACCGCGAGGATGATGATCATGATCAGGAAGCAGCCGAACAGCGCTATGGTCCCGGGGATGCGGCCCATTTCTTCACGGACCATGTCGCCCAGGGAACGGCCGTTGCGGCGAGTGGACATGAACAGGACCATGAAGTCCTGAACCGCACCGGCCAGCACCACGCCGGCAATCAGCCACAGCGTACCGGGCAGATAGCCCATCTGCGCCRCCAACACCGGACCGACCAGCGGCCCCGCGCCGGCAATGGCTGCGAAGTGATGACCGAAGAGTACGTGTTTATTGGTCGGCACATAGTCCAGACCATCGTTGTTGAGTACGGCGGGAGTGGCCCGATTGGGGTCGAGCTGCATCACCTTGGTGGCGATGAACAGGCTGTAATAGCGGTATGCGACGAGATAAATAGCGACGGCTGCGACTACGATCCAGAGGGCGTTGATGGCTTCGCCGCGGCGCAGGGCCACGACACTTAGCGCAAACGCTCCCAAGACAGCCACGGCAAACCAGGCGAGGTGTTTAGCCAGACGGGGCATAGCGTGTCTCCTGCCGACAGTCAGTGACTGCGGCGGTAATTATTATAATTGTGTCCGCTTTGCGGAGCGGGCCCAATATCCACCCATGCTGTCGACAAATAAATCCGCGTTACTACGTACGTGGCGTCTACGTAGTTCTACGTAGACGGTTTGTCATTCTGTCCAGCACTGCTACTGGAGGCGCGTATCTTTGGCATATGATGCCGGGCCTTCGCCCTCCCTCGGTCTGGCCAGGAGTAGAGATGCAGCTCAAACACAAAATCGTCGCGCTCGGCATTCTGCCGCTGGTGTTGGCGATCGCGGTCATCTGCGCGCTGGTGATTTCCCTGAACCGCCAATTGGGTGATCAACAGGCGCAACTGATCGAAGACAGCATTCTGGCCAGCAAGCGCGCAGAGCTGAAAAACTACGTTGAAATGGCACAAAGCCTGATCGCACCGCTGTACGACAACGGCCGTGGTGACGAACACGCACAGCAACAAGTGCTGGAAGAACTGCGCAAGCTCAGTTTTGGCATCAATGGCTACTTCTTCGTCTACGACCGCGAAGGCCGCAGCCTGATGCACGCACGCCAGTCAGAGCTGGTGGGCCAATACCTGTGGGACATGAAAGACCCTCACGGCCTGCCGGTAATCCAGGCGTTGCTCAAAAGCGCGGCATCCGGCGAAGGCTTTCAGCGTTACGCCTGGAACAAACCCTCTTCCGGCCAAGTGACCGACAAGCTCGCCTACGTAGTGATGCTCGATCGTTGGGGCTGGATGCTCGGCACCGGCATCTACCTTGAAGACGTTGAACGCGCCACCCAACAAGCGCGTGCCGAGGTGGCTCAGGGCATCCGCACAACCATGCTGGCGATTGCCGCGGTGGCGCTTGTAGCGGTGCTGTTTGTGTTCGCCAGTGGCATGACGCTGAACGTCAGCGAGCACCGCCTGGCCGACAAAAAACTGCAGCGCCTGACTCAACGCATCGTCAGTTTGCAGGAGGAAGAACGGTCACGGGTTTCCCGAGAGCTGCACGACGGCATCAGCCAGCTACTGGTCTCTATCAAGTTTCAGTTCGAACTGGCCAGCCATGTGCTGGAGAATGGCCAAGACAAAGGCTTGAGCATTTTAAGAGACGCCACCGAGCGCCTGGGGGAAGCGATCGGTGAGGTTCGCAGCCTCTCCCACGACCTGCGCTCATCCTTGCTCGACACCCTCGGCCTGCCGGCGGCAATCGGTCAACTCGCCGCCGAGTTCGAGCAACGCAGCGGTCTTGTTGTAACCTTCAACGATAACGAATTCGACTGTCACCTGGCTGATGGCGCCGCCGCCTCGCTGTTTCGCATCGTGCAAGAAGGCCTGACCAACATCGAGCGCCACGCCCAGGCAAAACACGTCATCATTACCCTGCACGGCTGCGAAAAGTCCGTACGGTTGACGGTGATCGATGACGGCATAGGTTTCAATGTCGCCCAGGTCGAACGTCGCCAGGCCGGCATTGGTCTGCGTAATATCCGCGAGCGAGTCGAGCATTTTGGCGGTCGATTCGACCTGACCTCGATGCCGGGAAGAAGTGAGCTGGACGTGCTGCTGCCGATGAAGCCACCCGGTACAGAACGCTGACTCACCCCATAACAATTAGAGTGAATGCCTGCGATGAACCTGCCCTACCCGATCCGCGTCGCCCTGGTCGACGATCACTCCCTGGTCCGCGATGGCATCAAATCGCTGCTGGCGGTCATGGCGCCGCTGGAAGTGGTGGGCGAAGCCGAGAATGGCGCCGATGCCATTGAGATGGTCGGGCGCTGTCAGCCGGATCTGTTGCTGGTCGACATCAGCCTGAAGGATATCAACGGGCTCGAGCTGACCCGGCTGTTACGCAGCCAGTACCCGTCGCTCAAGGTGCTGGTGCTGAGCATGTACGACAACTACGAATACGTCAGTGAATCGGTTCGCTCGGGGGCTAGCGGCTATGTACTGAAGAACGCGCCTTCACGGGAAATCATTGCGGCCATCGAAGCCATTGTCAGTGGCGGGACGTTCTACAGTGCCGAAATCGCCCAACGGCTCATCGCCGATAAAAGTACCGACAACGAACTGACACCGCGCGAGAGCCAGGTGCTGTACAAAATGGCTCAGGGGTTGAACAACAAGGAAATGGCTCGCGAGCTGGACATCAGCGTCCGCACAGTGGAAACCCATCGCCTGAGCATCCGCCGCAAACTCAACATCGACAAACCCGCCGCCCTCGTRAAATACGCGATCGATCACGGGATCATCTCTCGTTAGAAGCACTCACACCGTACTCACGTTGACCACACGCGCCGTGCGGATAAACAAAGCACGCACCTTGTCCCAGAAATTCCCGCCCAGTACGAAAAAGCTGCCGACCAACATGGCATCGCCCAGCGCCTGGACCTGCCAGAGGTTCGGTCTCAGCCCCGGCCTGGGCCGGGCACATCCGCAGCGGCGGCGAGCGGCACCAACAGCCAGGCGAGCACTGTCAAACTGAGAATCCCGATGCCTGCTTTGAAACGCCAACCGGTGGAGCTGGGGGCAATCTCGTCCTGGGGACTGGTCATGGTCTTCGTACCCTTCTTTTTCACCCGAATGAATAACTTTCAAAAGCGTAGCAGTTGCTCGGTGCCCTGTTTGTCAAACATGACCTTGTGTTTGTCTTGGCTGTACTAACCTAAGCGGAACCGGTTCAAGCCCGCACAGCCAGGGCATTCAATATTGGGGACGCTAGGATGACGTTTTCCCGTGACCTACTTGCAGTGCTGCGATGCTGACGCGCTTGGGTCGGCTGCTTCTACTGAGCGCCTTCGCTCTTGGCGGCTGCGTGCGTCTGGGGCCGGATTTTCAAGCCCCGGGCGAGGCCTGGACAAAACTCTGGAGCAGCCCTGCGCTTGAACAGGCCAGCCAAAGACGCGCCTATCCCGATGTGCGCCAGTGGTGGCAAGTGTTCGCCGACCCGGTCCTCGACGGGCTGATCGCCGAAGCGGATGCGCACAATTCCAACCTGAAAATTGCCGGCCTTCGTGTCATGGAAGCCCGTGCCCGGTTGGGGATTGCCCAAAGCGGACGCTATCCGCAACTGCAGCAGGCCAGTGCCGAGAGCTTGTACATCAACCGTCGGCAATACGGCGGCAACAACCCGCAAGACAGCCATTTCTGGCAACACAGCGTGGGCTTTGATGTCGGTTGGGAGCTGGACTTCTGGGGACGTTTCAGTCGGGCCATCGAGTCGTCAGATGCCAGTTACTTTGCGGCTCAAGCCAATTATGAAGACGTACTGGTACTGCTGCGTGCTCAAGTGGCCGACACTTACTTCTCATTGCGCACCACCGAAGCGCGTTTACGCGTCGCCCGGGAAAACGCCGAACAGCAAAAGCGCAACTTTGAAATCACCGAGAAACTGTTCAACAGCGGCCAGAGCGCCGAGCTCGATTTGCAACAAGCCAAGACCCAGTACCTCGGCACCTTGAGCAGCATTCCCGAGCTTGAAGGGCAAGTGCTGCGCACCCGCAACGCATTGGCCGTACTGATCGGACAGCCGCCCAACGCCCTGCCCCGATTGCTCGAAAACCAGGGACTGATTCCGCTGGTAGACCGTGCCGTGCTGCAAGACGTACCCGCCAGCCTGCTGTTGCGTCGACCGGACGTACGCGCCGCCGAACTCAACGTCGCCGCCCAATCGGCACTGATCGGTGTGGCAGAAACCGACTTCTATCCATCGCTGACCTTGCTCGGCAGCATTGTCTGGTCGACCGACACACTGAAGGGCACCTCCAACAGCCTGGACCTGATCGGCGGCCCCAGTTTGCGCTGGAACCTGTTTGATCACGGTCAGATCAGCAACAACGTGCGGGTGCAGGATGCGCGGTTGCAGCAGCTGATCGAGGTTTATCGCGACAAAGTCCGCGAGGCTGCACGCGAAGCCGATGATGCCGCCAGCGGCCTGAGCAAATCACTGGAACGCGAGCGCATCCTGAGCGAAGCGCAGGTCGCCGCCAAGCGCTCGCTGAGCCTGGCCAACAGCCAATACCGCGAAGGCTACTCGGACTTCCAGCGGGTGCTGGATGCCCAACGCGCATTGCTCGAACAACAGGACAATTACCTGGTCAGCCGCAGCAATGCCGTGAGCAACCTGATCGCCCTGTACAAAGCCCTCGGCGGTGGCTGGTACAGCGCCCTGCCAACCGTCGACCCAGGCACTCGCCAACAAATGGAACACCGCACCGATTGGGGCAACCTGCTGCATGAACCAGCCCCTTCACCAGCCCTCTCTTCCACGTCAGACAAGGTCAAAGCCGATGAGTGAGCCCTCACCGCCCGCCACTGAAGCGCCCTCTTCCAAGGCGCCCGAACCGGCTGCCGATCCGGCAAAAAAAGGCATCAAATGGGTGCTGCTGCTGATCGTCCTGAGCCTGGCCTGGTATCTGTTGGCTGACCGTTTCACGCCGTATACGCAACAGGCTCGGGTCGGTGCCTTCGTGATTCCGGTGGCGGCTGAAGTGGCCGGTCAGGTGATCCGCGTGAATGTGCGCAACAACCAGGACGTCAAGGCAGGCGATGTGCTGTTCGAAGTCGATCAGCAGCCCTATCAGATAGCCGCCGACCGCGCACGCGCAGATCTTGAGTCTACCCGCCGGCAGATCGGTGCCAGCACTGCCGGCATTGCCTCCGCGCAAGCCTCGTTGCGGGCGGCCCAGGCCAATGAACTCAAGGCCCGGCAGGATAACGAACGCCTTGAAAGCCTGTACCGCCAAGACCGCGGAACCATTTCCGTGCGCCTGCTGGAAGCTTCGCGGGCCAGCCGTGAGCAGGCCGTCAGCCAAGTCGCCGCGGCCCGTGCTGAAGTCCAGCGAGCACGGGAACAGGAAGGCGGCAGCGAGGAAGACAACGCGCTGTTACGCAGCGCCGCCACGGCGTTATCAAAAGCCGAACTCGACATGGCCAACACCCAAGTCCGCGCGCGCTCGGCGGGTTTGATAACTGACCTGCGCACCGACGTCGGGCAATTCGCCTCGGTCGGCACGCCGGTCATGACCTTGATTGCCATCCACGATGTGTGGATCAGTGCGGACATGACCGAGAACAACCTGGGGCGGGTCAAGCCTGGAACTCCGGTGGCGATCGTGCTGGACGCGCTGCCGGGCGAGGTCTTCGAGGGGCGGGTGCGCAGCGTTGGCTACGGCGTCAGCGTGGGGCAGACGCCGGCGCCGGGCACCTTGCCCAGTGTGCAAAACAGTCGCGACTGGTTGCGTCCGGCCCAACGCTTCCCGGTGATCATCGAATTTTCTGACGAGGCGATGCAGGTGCTGCGTGACAGTCGCGCCATTCGTGCCGGGGGCCAGGCCGAAGTCATGGCCTTTCCTGCGCAGAATAATCCGCTGAATCCCTTGGGACGCCTGTTTTTCTGGCTGATGAGTTGGTTGTCTTATGCCTACTGATCGCCCGCCCGGATTCCAACGGGCGCCGCGTCTGGCCGTCGGCACGGCGCTGTGCCTGGCCATCAGCTTCGGCCTGGCACTGCCGATTCCGTTTATTGCGCCGGTGCTTTGCGTGTTGCTGTTGGCCACGCTTAACAAACCCCTGCCATTCAAGGCAGGCGTGATGCTGGCAGTGGTTGCGATGCTGACCACCGGCATCGGGCTGTTACTGATCCCGGTCCTGCGTTATTACCCCCTCAGCGGCGTGCTGCTGATCGGTGTCGGTCTGTTCCTGGCCTTTGGTTTCGGGCTGCGCGGCGGCAACACCTTGGTCGTGACCTTTCTGATCATCGGCCTGACGATGATTTCCTCGGCCGGCGTTGCCGAGTTCGATCTGGCGATAATGGTCATCGGTGCCCTGGTCAAGGCCTTGCTCCTCGCCGTCATCGTCGTCGCGATCAGTCACTGGCTGTTTCCCGACCCGGCCAATGCACCCTTGCCAGCTGCCGCCAGCGCTATGCCGGCGCAAGAAGTGCCAAGGATAGCGCTGCGTGCCACCCTGATCGTGATCCCAGCGTTCTTGTTGGCGCTGATCGACCCGGCCAGTTATCTGCCGATCATTTTGAAAGCGGTCAGTCTGGGCCAGCAGAGTTCAACGGTAACGACGCGCAACGCCAGTCGCGAACTGCTCGGCTCGACCTTGATGGGCGGGCTGTTGGCCATTGTGTTCTGGTGCGCGCTCAGCCTGTTCGTGCACTTGTGGATGTTCTTTCTGTGGATGCTGCTGTTCGGCTTGCTGTTGGCGCGCAAGCTCTATGCCCTGAGTCCGACTCGACAAACCCCGGGGTTCTGGCTCAACAGCCTGATCACGCTGATCATCCTGCTGGGCCAGTCGGTGCAGGACAGTCTTGCCGGCAAAGACGTCTATACCGCCTTCGCCGTGCGCATGGGGTTGTTTATCGCCCTCACGCTCTATGCCGACCTGATGGTTCACCTGATTGAACAGCGGCAGAGAACGCCCGGTGCTCAGGGCGTTACCTGATAACCCCGCCCTTGCAGGCAGCTGGTATAGGCGGTTGAACTGGTCGACGCGTTGGTCTTTTGCTGCGCCCGACGCTCCTGACGCTGGCGCGCGCCACCAACCACTGCGCCCGCCGCTGCGGTTTGCCCGGCCCGGTTCTGCCGATATTCCTGTTTCACATCGTCGTCGACCCCCTCGTAAAACTCGTCATGCTGACGCCCCCGGACCTCAGCGCCCACCGCCCCGGCAGCAGCACCCACCGCAGCACCGCGCAAGCGCCCGCCCGAGGGTGGTGGTGTTGAGGAACTCTGACTCGCCGCGACGTTGCGGCAATCGTTGATGTCCAGCTGGGTTTGTTGCGAACTCTGCCCTTTCAACGGCACAACCGTTTCGGCCTGGACCTGCGTACAGGCCATCGACACTACGACACACAGACTGAAAGACGATAACCGACTCATGATGACCTCCGACAAGGTCCACTGTGTTGGCGGGCGAGCGTCTGGCTGGGAAGCTCCTGGAACAACGCTCGATAACTGCTGGAAAACCGCCCCAAATGCCAGAACGACCAGTGCATCGCCACTTGCGCGACTGTCGTGTCGCTGGCCGTTGGGCTGAGCAACTCACGGCGCGCACTGTTGAGCCGGCGCAAACGCAACCAATGCGAGGGCGTCATCCCGGTGTACGCCTTGAACGCGTGCTGCAACTGACGCAACGAAACCCCGGCCACCTGGGACAGTTCCAGCAAGTTGAGGGTTTCTTCCGGGGTATCGGCGGCCCATTCGGCGACGCGCTYCATGATCGTTCGCTCTTCGGCCCGACGCTGCAAGCCTGCGCGATCCAGGCACACACAAGCGTTATCGAGGATGAACAAACAGTCCTCCAGCAACTGCTGGGTCAATGCCTCTTTGCTCGGCGGATCCAGCGTCTGCTCCAGTCGCGTCAAGGTGCCGCTCAACCAGCGGCTGAACAGCGCGTTCTGCCCGCAATTGAGCGGCGACATGAACAAGCCTTCGAGCCGCGCCACGTCCAGGCCATGCCGTTGAACGAATTGCGGTCCGAACACCACGGCGATTTCCTGGTAGTTCTCCGGGGTGATCCAGATGTTGCGGCTCTCGCCGTTCAACATGTACAGCGAGTTGTCGTTGCGATCGAAACAGAACGCCAGTGAACCTTCGGGGGCGCTGAAATTCTGCTCGACCCGGGTGTTCATCTGCTCTTCGTAAATCTCCACGCCTTGCAAGTCCAGATAGCGCACCCGCCCGGCGAAATGCCCCGGCGACATCTGCTGATAGTGCTGAACCCAACCCGGTGTGGCGCGGATCTGCTCGGCCACGTCGGCGGTGTTGAAGGCTTGAACCTGTAACGGATTGCACGCTGTCATGGGGTGACCTTACGCACTCGTTTGGTGCGTTTTGGTGCGGCTTAAAGTGGATAGATGGAACGCCACGGCTCACCCAAGATAGTCGTCAACGCGCCACAGGGGAAGTGTCCGGTGGATGAAGGCGCCTTCCCCGGCGTAATTCAAACCAACAATGAGGTCTTTATGAATGTCCCTTTCGATCAGCTGTTCACGTGGCTGAAAGATCACAAGATTACCGAGGTCGAGTGTGTGGTCAGCGACTTGACCGGCATTGCTCGCGGCAAGATTGCACCCACCAACAAGTTCCTGCATGAGCGAGGCATGCGCCTGCCGGAAAGTGTGCTGTTGCAAACGGTAACCGGGGACTTTGTCGACGACGACATCTACTACGACCTGCTCGACCCGGCCGACATCGACATGGTCTGCAAACCTGTCGCCGACGCGGTTTACGTGGTGCCGTGGGCCATCGAACCCACCGCCATCGTGATCCACGACACCTTCGACAAGTTCGGCAACCCCATCGAACTGTCGCCGCGCAACGTGCTGAAGAAAGTGCTGCAGCTTTACACCGACAAAGGCTGGCAGCCGATTGTCGCGCCGGAAATGGAGTTCTACCTGACCCAGCGCTGCGAAGACCCGGACTTACCACTCAAGGCGCCGCTGGGGCGTTCTGGCCGTGCGGAAAGCGGTCGACAGTCTTTTTCCATCGACGCCGCCAACGAGTTCGATCCACTGTTTGAAGACGTCTACGACTGGTGCGAACTGCAGGGCCTGGACCTCGACACGCTGATCCACGAAGACGGCCCGGCGCAGATGGAAATCAACTTCCGTCATGGCGATGCGCTGGACCTGGCGGACCAGATCACCGTGTTCAAACGCACCCTGCGCGAGGCGGCACTCAAGCACAACGTGACTGCGACTTTCATGGCCAAACCCATTGGTGACGAACCTGGCAGCGCCATGCACATCCATCAAAGCGTGGTCGACATCGCCAGCGGCCAGCCGATCTTCGCCGATGCCGACGGGCAGATGAGCGAGCTGTTCCGGCACCACATCGGCGGCCTGCAAAAGTACATCCCCAAAGTGCTGCCGATGTTCGCGCCCAACGTCAATTCGTTCCGCCGCTTCCTGCCCGACACCTCGGCACCGGTCAACGTCGAATGGGGCGAAGAAAACCGCACCGTCGGCCTGCGCGTGCCGACCTCGAGCCCCGACGCCATGCGCGTGGAAAACCGTTTGCCGGGTGCCGACGCCAACCCTTACCTGGCGATCGCCGCGAGCCTGTTGTGCGGCTACCTGGGCATGGTCGAAAAGGTCGAGCCGAGCGCCGCGGTGCAGGGTCGTGCCTACGAGCGACGCAACCTGCGCCTGCCGATCACCATCGAGGACGCACTCACGCGCATGGAAGAGTGCGAAACCATCAAGCGCTACCTGGGCAGCAAATTCGTCCGGGGGTATGTCGCGGTCAAGCGCGCCGAACACGAGAACTTCAAGCGCGTGATCAGCTCCTGGGAGCGCGAGTTCCTGCTGCTCAGCGTCTAAAAAACACACGCCCGCTCCCACAAAGCCAAATAACTCAAAGAGGTGTCGATATGCGTCTATTGAAATCCGTGGTTCCGGTCGCGCTGGCGGTATTGTTCAGCGCCGGGGCGCAGGCTCAGCCAAGCGTCAGCGTCTACAACTGGACCGATTACATCGGCGAGACCACCCTCGCCGACTTCCAGGCAAAAACCGGGATCAAGGTGATCTACGACGTATTCGATTCCAACGAAACCCTGGAAGGCAAACTGCTCGCCGGCCGCACCGGGTATGACGTGGTGGTGCCGTCCAACCACTTTCTCGCGCGGCAGGTGAAGGCCGGTGCGTTCCTCAAACTGGATCGATCGCAGCTGCCCAACTTCAAAAACCTCGACCCGAAACTGCTGACGCTGCTGGAGAAAAACGATCCGCAGAACGCGCATTCCGTACCGTATCTGTGGGGCACCAACGGCATCGGCTACAACGTCGACAAGGTCAAGCAAGTGCTGGGCATTGATCACATCGATTCCTGGGCCGTGTTTTTCGAACCCGAGAACCTGAAGAAACTCAGCCAGTGTGGTGTGTCGATGATGGACTCGGCTGATGAAGTATTCCCGGCAGTCCTCAACTACATGGGCATGGACCCACGCAGCGAAAACCCTGAGGACTTTAAAAAAGCCGAAGCCAAACTCTTGAGCATCCGGCCTTACATCACCTACTTCCATTCCTCCAAGTACGTCTCGGACTTGGCCAACGGCGACATCTGCGTGGCCTTCGGTTACTCCGGCGACGTGTTCCAGGCGGCCAATCGCGCCAAGGAAGCGAAGAACGGTGTGAACATCGCCTACTCGATCCCGAAAGAAGGCAGCAACCTGTGGTTCGACCTTCTGGCAATTCCCGCCGACGCCAGCAACCCGAAAGAAGCCCACGCCTTCATCAATAACCTGCTGGACCCGCAAGTGATCGCCAAGGTCAGTGCCTCGGTGGGCTATGCCAATCCGAACCCGGCAGCCAAGGCCTACATGGATGCTGAGTTGGTCAATAATCCTGAGGTCTACCCACCCCAGGACGTCCTCGACAAACTCTACATTTCCACCACCCCGCCCCAGGCGATCATGCGTCTGATGACCCGTTCCTGGAGCAAAGTGAAGTCCAACCAATGAATCAGCATGACAAGCAACATGCCCGCTCCTATTACGCGGCATCGGCCAATGGCATGGCACCCTACCCGACGCTGGATTCGGACCTTGAAGCCGATGTCTGCGTGATCGGTGGCGGGTTCACCGGGGTCAACACCGCGATCGAACTGGCACAGCGCGGGCTCTCGGTGATTCTGCTGGAGGGCCGGCGGATCGGCTGGGGCGCCAGCGGTCGTAATGGCGGGCAGTTGATCCGTGGCATTGGCCATGACGTCAGTGGGTTCGCCCGTTATGTCGGCGAGGAAGGCGTGCGTTATCTGGAGCGTGCGGGCATCGAGTCCGTGGAGCTGGTGGGCAATCGCATCCGTGAACATGGCATCGATTGCGACCTGCGCTGGGGCTTCTGCGAACTGGCCAATACACCGGCGCAGTTCGCTGCGTTCAAGGCAGAGCTGCAAAGCCTCGCCGAGTTGGAGTACCCCCATGAAACCCGACTCGTCGGCCCCGAGCAGATCCGCCAGCAAGTGGTGGGCTCGGACCTTTATGCCGGCGGCCTGATCGACATGGGTTCGGGGCATTTGCATCCGCTGAATCTGGTGCTCGGCGAAGCGCGGCTGGCGCAATCTCTCGGGGTACGGATTTTCGAGCAGAGCCCAGTGCTGGAGTTGGTCCACGGCAGCCCCGTGCAGGTTCGCTGCGCCGGCGGCACAGTGCGCGCCGGCAGCCTGGTGCTGGCCTGCAACGCACATCTGGAAGAACTCGAACCGCGCCTGAGCGGTAAGGTGCTGCCGGCGGGCAGTTACATCATCGCCACCGAACCGTTGGCACCCGAGGTGGCCGCTCAGCTGATCCCGCAGAACCTGGCGCTGTGCGACCAGAAAGTCGGTCTTGATTACTACCGGCTCTCGGCGGATCGACGTTTGTTATTCGGCGGTGCCTGCCATTATTCCGGGCGCGACCCCGTGGACATCGGCGCCTATATGCGGCCGAAAATGCTCAAGGTCTTCCCGCAATTGGCGGATGTGCGCATCGACTACCAATGGGGCGGCAAGATCGGCATCACCGCCAACCGTTTCCCCCAGGCCGGCCGCCTGAGCCAGTACCCGAACGTGTTCTACGCCCAGGGTTATTCCGGCCATGGCCTGAACGTGACCCACTGGTGCGCCCGGTTGCTGGCCGAAGTGATACAGGTCGGCCACAGCCGGGGGCTGGACGTGTTCAGCGCCGTGCCGCATATGACCTTTCCCGGCGGACGAACCCTGCGCTCACCGCTGCTGGCGCTTGGCATGTTCTGGTACCGGTTGCGCGAATTGCTTGGCTGAGATTCGTGGTAATGGCTTTGCACATACCCTGAAGCCGAAGTGCAGTCTGCTACAAATGCCCTCTAGTGCCGCATTCGGGTTATCCCTGGAGTAGCCTTTAGATTTGCTCAATCGCAAGTCACTTCTATATTGAGGGAGTGCTCTGACTTTTCTGCCTCCCGGCGAGTGCTGCCCATGGCGACGACTGCTCCATTGATCATCTGCGAGCACTGCGACTACGTGTATGAAAAAGTCACGCTCGCCAAACATCAAAAGGCCCTGTGTACACGTTGCGGCGGTGTGCTTGCGCGTTACAACGGCTTGTCGGTGCAGCAACGCCTGGCGCTGAGCTTCACGGCGGCCGTGCTGTGGACTTTCTCGAATTTCTATCCGGTCATGACCATCAGCCTCAAGGGCATGAAGAACAGCGCGACGCTGTGGGATTCGGTGGTGGCGCTGAGCCAGGGGCCGATCACTTTCATTGCGCTGGTGGCGGCGATTTCCATCATCATCGCGCCGATGTTCCAGCTGCTCCTGTTGATCTGGGTATTGAGCTTTGCCCTCACCTCCCGACGTTCCCCAGGCTTCAAGCTATGCATGCGCTGGCTGGAAACCCTCAGGCCCTGGAGCATGCTGGAAGTCTGCCTGCTTGGGGCGATGGTCGCGGTGTTCAAACTCGCCGGGCTGCTGGATGTGCTGCCGGGTATCGGCATGTTTGCCCTGGCGCTCCTCAGCCTGTTGCTGATCCGCATCGCCGGGCGCGATGTACGTGATTTGTGGGACACCCTATGAACAGGCCACCGCTCGCCAGCGAACTCAACCTGTGCCTGTGCCACAGTTGTGGCATGGCCTGCGACATGACCGATCAACCTCACGAATGCGAACGCTGCGGCGCGCCGTTGCATGCCCGCAAACCTGACTCTCTGACCCGGACATGGGCCTACCTGCTGGCCTCACTGGTATTTTATATCCCGGCCAATCTGCTGCCGGTCATGAACACCAGTCTGTTCGGCAACGGCTCCGACAGCACCATCATGAGCGGTGTGCTGGAGTTCTGGGCACACGGTGCATGGGACATTGCGCTGATCATTTTCATTGCCAGCATCGCGGTGCCGGGCATCAAGTTCGTTGCTCTCTCCCTGCTGCTGATCACGGTGCAACGCGGCAGCTTCTGGGCGCGCAAGGAACGTTCGAGGCTTTACCGTTTCGTCGAGCTGATCGGCTACTGGTCGATGCTCGACGTCATTGTCGTTGCGCTGGTGGCGGCATTGGTGAAATTCCAGGCTTTGGGCGATATCGAACCGCGCCCGGGCATTCTGTTCTTTGGTCTGGTGGTGGTGTTCACCATGCTGTCGGCGATGAGTTTCGACCCGCGGCTGATCTGGGATAACGAGCGGGATAGAGCGCTGCAAAACCTACAAGATGAGGAGCCCATGGATGAAGTCCCAAGCCACTGACGGTCCGCAAGCCCCTGGCCAAGCCGCGATCAAGACCCGTCGCTTCAGCGTTTCGCTGGTATGGATCGTGCCGATCGTAGCGGTGTTGGTGGGGATTTCCCTGGTGGTGCACAGCTGGCTGCAGGAAGGCCCGACCATCACCATCACGTTCAAGACCGGTAGCGGCCTGGTGGCCAACAAGACCGAGGTCAAATACCGCAATGTGGTCATCGGCCGCGTCTCGGAGGTGAAACTGAGCGGCGACCAGAAACGCGTCGACGCCACGATCCAGCTCGACAAACAAGCTGAAAGCTTCACCCGGGAAGACTCGCAATTCTGGGTTGTGCGGCCGCGCATCGGTGCCGGTGGCGTTTCGGGCATCGATACCTTGCTGTCGGGCGACTACATTGGTGCCGACATCGGCCAGGCCGATGCCCGTTCCAAACACTTCACTGGGCTGGAAAACCCGCCGCCCATTACCTATGGCGAGCCGGGCAAACGCTTTATGTTGCACACTCAGGACCTCGGTTCGCTGGACATCGGTTCCCCCGTCTACTACCGCAAGATCCCCGTCGGGCAAGTGGTGGCGTATGAACTGGATGCCGACGGCAAAGGGGTGAACATCGAAATCTTCGTACACGCACCCAACGATGCCTACGTTACCGAGAACACCCGGTTCTGGAACGCCAGCGGTATTGATGTGAATGTCGGCGCCAACGGTTTTTCGGTGAAGACCGAGTCCCTGTCAGCCTTGTTGGTGGGCGGCGTCGCCTTTCGCGCGCCGGAATACAGTCCCAACGATGAAGTGGCCATCGAGGATAAAGCCTTCGACCTGTTCGAGGATGAGCACACCGCCCTCGCCCCGCCCAACGGCAAGGCACAGTTCCTGAGCTTGCGTTTCGATCAGGCGTTGCGCGGGCTCAAGGTCGATGCACCGGTGGAGTTTCTTGGTGTGGAGATCGGCCGGGTGGTGGCAGTCAATCTGGATTTCGACGCGAAAAAACGCAGCTTCCCGGTCAATGTCGGCATCGTGATCTACCCGCAACGCCTCGGTAAGGCTCACATCAAAATGCTCGAGGCCTTGAAGCATGACCCCAATGACGAAACTGCAACCGTGCGTCTGCTAGGCTCCTTCATCGAAAACGGCCTGCGAGCTCAGGCCCGTAGCGGCAATCTGTTGACCGGTCAGCTTTACATTGCGCTCGACTTCTATCCCAAGGCGGAGAAAGTCGCGTTCGATCCGGCTGCCCGCCCTATCTCTATTCCAACCATTCCCGGCAGTCTTGAGCAGTTGCAGGAAAAACTGGAAAGCATGGTCAACAAAATCAACCAGCTGCCTATCGAACGCATAGCCGGCAACCTGGACAGCAATCTCGTCGAACTGCGCAAAGGCTTAGCGCAATTCAACGCCAAGACCCTGCCCGGCGTGCAAACCACCCTGTCGGACGTCAGCAAGACCTTGCAATCGGCCAGTTCGACCCTCGCCGAAGATTCGCCGCAACGGGAACAACTGAGCCAGACCCTGGACGAGCTTGGACGCATGTCGCGCTCGTTGCGTGAACTCTCGGACTACATGGGACGGCATCCGGAATCGCTGATTCGCGGCCGCCCCGACAATGCCGCGCCGATGGATCTGCAAGGGCCACCGCGCAACTGACCACAGGAGCTACCCATGGCATTTTCGCTGAAGATCACGCTGGTCACTGCGTTGTTGCTACTCGCCGCTTGCCGCAGTGAGCCGATTCAATTCCACACCCTGACCCCGGCTCAACCGAGCGGTGCAAGCGGCGGCGCGGACATCCAGATCGAAAGCATCACCGTGCCGCCCCAGGTCGACCGTCCGCAGATCGTCATTCGTCAAGGCAACGCCGGCCTGGCAATCCTCGAAACACAATGGTGGGGCGCAAGCCTGTCGGAGGAACTGCGCAGTGCCCTGGTCGATCAACTGGTCAACAGTAACCCGCAGCGCAAAGTGTCGTTGCGCCTGGACGTTCAGCGTTTTGATTCGATACCCGGTCAGTACGCATTGATCGACGTCAAATGGCGCCTGCGCAAACTCGGCGAAGGCGATGCTGCATTAGTCACCTGCCGCAGCACCTTGCAGACGCCTTCCGGCACGAGTATCGATGAGTTGGTGGTGGCTCATCAGAACAATGTGAAGCGCTTGGCCGCCACCATCAGCCAGGCTACCGCCGGCACATCGAAAAGCTGCCCGGCAACTAAATAAACAGTCATCAGACGCCTTCCAGTTCAATGGTGAAACAACTGCCGTTGGGCTGAAGGCTGCTGTGTTCCACTCGCCAATTCTGATGGGTGCAAATCCGTTGGACCAGTGAAAGCCCCAGTCCCAGGCCTTCTCCCCGGCGCTCGTCACCGCGAACGAACGGTTGAAACATCGTATGGCGTTTTTCTTCCGAAATGCCTATGCCACTGTCTTCGACGCTGAAACCGCGCGCCCGCAGGGTCAGGCGAATGTAGCCGTGATCGGTGTAATGCCAGGCATTGCGCAGCAAATTGCCCATGACCGATCGCAGGAACGTCAGGTTATGGCGATCCGACGAAACCTGTTCATTGTCGTAGATAAACTCGATGCCTTTTTCCCGGATCAGCGGCGCCCAGATATCCACGAGAGCATCGGCGACTTCTTTGAGCGTCGCACTTGCTGCGGTATCAGAGTCTTCCCGATCGCGAGCCAGCATCAGAAACGTATCGACCAATTGCCGCATTTCGTCGCTCGCGCGGGCAATTCGACTGACTTGAGCCACGGAGCGCCGGTCAAGCGTGGGATTGGCTAGCAGCAATTCGCAGGAACTGCCCAATACCATCAATGGCGTGCGCAGTTCGTGGCTGACATCGCTGGTAAAGAGTTTTTCCCGGTCCAGTGCCTCACGCAACCGGCCCAGGGTCTGATCGAAGGCAAGCGCCAGCGCTCCCACTTCGTCGGCCGCGTAGTCGGGATGAAGCTCAGGGGCCAGTTCCAGCAACTGCTCGCGTTGACGCACCTGGTGCGCCAGACGAATGACCGGCGCCATCACACGCCTGGCCAGCATCCGGCCTAACAAAACCGCGAGCAGGATGCTCAAGACGAACCCGACGATCACCACCGAGAATAACGCCTGTTCACGCTGTTCGACGCTTCGCCGGTCTCGCAACAAAACGTATTTGCGACCGCCCACCAGGCTTACCATGGCGTAGTACTTAGAACCCGCGTAGAGCGTTTCCTGAAAACCTGGTGCAAGCGCCGCCAGTTCCTTATCCAGCGCCATCGCACCCGGACCTTCCTGGATGAAAAACAGTTCGTCTTTCTCCGGCTGATGGCTCCACCCGGCGCTGTTTTCCATCGACAGCAAGCGGTGCAGCCCTCCTACCAGGCGGGAAGCCGTGATATTTCGATCCACCACATGCACAGTCGCGACGATGCCCATCGCAAATACGCCCGCGACCAAGGTACTCATCAAGGCAAATACGATGACAATCCGTTTATTCAGACTCAGTTTGAAATCCATTCTGTTGCTTGGCTCCACTGCCGGTTCAAACCGCGCCATCTGCTGAATCGGGCCGATGCCGCAGAGCCGAGACGCGAACCAAAGATAGACCATAGACCACTGTACGTGGTGTTCAAGACAAGCGCTGCAACAACCAACTAAAAAAAGTACTGAAATTTTTCTACGCAAATTTTTCACATCCCTTTCACCACTCCGACACCTGCCTTGAACTAGTGTCTTTCCAGGACCCTTCAAGCGTTGTTACGCTGGGTTGTATTTGAAAGTTGTTCTCTATTGCGTACCGACGGGTAAACAAAACATGGTTGATCATGTATCGCGCAAACAGCCAGCACGAATCGTTGCATCGCGGCTGGGCAAACTGGTCGCGGCAACGGCCGCTCTGGTTATCGCAGCACTCGTCACGGGGTTTGTCTGGTGGCCCAGATCTCCGATCAACCTGGCGACCGCCGGGTCCGAAGCGACCAACAGCCTGGTCGATCGCTGGCAAGCCGGTGAAGTGGTGGTACTGGTTCGCCATGCGGAACGCTGCGACCAGTCCAGCAATCCGTGCCTTGGCCCCGCCGACGGTATTACCCGAGTCGGCAGCGAAGCCGCCACAGCCGTGGGCCAAGGCTTTGTGCAGCTGGGCATGACCCAGACCGATGTGCTGAGCAGCCCAACCACCCGCACGGCGCAAACCTCGCGTTACATGTTCGGTAAAGATGCGGCGACCCAGGAATGGCTGGTCAGTTGTGGCAAAACCATGCGTAACGATGTGGTGGCGCACAAGCAAGCCCATCGAAATCTGGTGCTGGTCACGCACAGCGGTTGCATCAGCGACTTCGAAGCCCAGACCGGTTTCAAGCACGCGACGACCAGTAAGTATGGCAGTGCCTTGTTCGTGCAAATTGCCGCCGACGGGCAACCTCAGGTACTCGGCATTGTGAATGCCACTGACTGGCAGACGCTGTTGCACGGCAAAGCCTTGAAACAATAATCGCGGAAAAAAAAGTCGAAGCCGAGAAAGCCTTTTTTGCTCGGGCAGACTATAACTAGTCCGTAACCATTAGATGGCTGACGCAACTTCTGTAGTCCACATCGCTATTGTGTTGCTTTATGTAAAAAGTTCCGCTAGTGCAAGCGTGCACCTGGCGGAGCAACATCCTTCTGCGCCAAGGTCGAGTCATGACGTCCAATAACTTGTTGCCCCACCCCGACGGCTCTTTATTGCGTGGCACCGCGCGTGCGCTGCCCATCACCGAACGCTGGATCGTGCCCGGCTTGCTGCTGGCGTACGTGGTCTTCTACCTGCTGCCGCTAGTCACCCATGGTCTATGGATTCCCGATGAAACCCGCTATGGCCAGATCAGTCAGGAAATGCTGCTGAGCGGTAACTGGGTGTCCCCGCACTTCATGGGTATCCGCTACTTCGAGAAACCCATCGCCGGTTACTGGATGATCGCCATCGGTCAAGCGGTGTTTGGCGACAACCTGTTTGGTGTGCGTATCGCTTCGGCGCTGAGCACCGGGCTGAGCGTCTGGCTGACTTACCTGATTGCTCGCCGATTCTGGAATGATCCGAGCAAGAGCTTTATCTGCGCCTTGCTCTACATGAGCTTCGGCCTGATCGCCGGGCAAGCCGGATACGCCAACCTCGATCCGCAATTCACGCTCTGGGTCAACTTGAGCCTGGTCGCGTTGTGGTTTGCCATCGATAGCCATTCCTCCCGCGGCAAACTCGGCGCTTGGGCGCTGTTGGGTTTTGCCTGTGGCATGGGCTTCATGACCAAGGGCTTTCTCGCCTGGTTGTTGCCGGTGTTGATCGCCCTGCCCTACATGATCTGGCAGCGACGCCTGGGCGAGCTGTTGCGCTACGGACCACTGGCGGTGGTCGTGGCCGCGGTGGTCTGCCTGCCGTGGGTGCTCGCCATTCACCATCAGGAACCGGATTTCTGGCGGTTTTTCTTCTGGCACGAACACATCCGCCGTTTCGCTGGCGAAGATGCGCAACACGCGCGCCCGTGGTGGTTCTATTTGCCGCTGCTGGTCGCCTCGAGCCTGCCGTGGGCTGCCTTGTTGCCAACGACACTCGTCCAGGCCTGGCAGCAAAAGCGCCAGCCCGTAATCGGCTTTCTGTTGCTCTGGATGCTGTTGCCGCTGGCATTCTTCAGCTTCAGTAGCGGCAAACTGCCGACCTACATCATGCCGTGTCTGTTGCCTCTGGCGTTGCTGATGGGACACGCAGTGATGGAGCTATTGAATCAAGGACGAGGCCGGATCATTCGCATCAACGGCGTGATCAACGTCGTCATCGCCACCAGCGCCCTGATCGCCCTGCTTTATCTGCAAGCCACCAAGG
Source organism: Pseudomonas sp. 05N433 (assembly GCF_056396925.1). Taxonomy (NCBI): domain Bacteria; kingdom Pseudomonadati; phylum Pseudomonadota; class Gammaproteobacteria; order Pseudomonadales; family Pseudomonadaceae; genus Pseudomonas; species Pseudomonas sp. 05N433. Next base: position 19,656 of record NZ_JBFTML010000046.1, read on the forward strand.
AAGTCTACGAAAACACCGAGATGTTCACCCTGTCCCTGGCGTTCATCGTGTTGCTCGGCTGGATCATCACCAACGCCTTGCAGGTGCTGCGTCCATTGATATTCTGGGCCATGCCGGCACTCGGCATCTGGCTGCTGGTAGCGTTGTTGCCGGCAGCGATGCCGGCGCAGATCGTCAATAGCCAAATGCCTGACCAGTTCATCGCCGAGCATCTGGATGCCTTGAGTCAGACGACATCGTTGCTCAGCAACGATCTGGGCGCGGCGTCAGCCTTGTCGTGGCGCCTGAAGCGACCTCAGGTCGATCTGTTCAACACTGTCGGCGAGCTGAAATATGGCCTCGACGATCCCGCCATGGCGTCACGTAAAGTCACCCTGGACAACGTCGGGCAATGGATGACCGAGGCCCGCAAAAAAGGCGCGGTCGGCGTGGTGATGCGGGTTAACAGTGTCGCGGAGATGCAGGAAGTCGAGATGTTGCCCATCGATGGCAAGCGCTATCAGCGCGGCCACCTGGAGATTCTGATATTCCCGCAGAGCCAACCCTGACACCGTTCTTCCTACAGGAAACCCGCTATGAACCTTCGGGCTAGTGACAGGGGCGCCTTGGCGCTCCTGCTCGGCGCCTCTGCGCTGATTTTGTTGTTGGGCCTGGGCACGCGGGAGTTATGGGGGCCGGAAACCCGCTGGGCCAACATCGCGTTGCAAATGCTCCAGAGCGGTGACTATTTCGATCCCTACCTCAAGGGCGGGCCGTATTACGACAAACCGCTGCCCTCCTACTGGCTGATCACGGCCACCGCCTGGCTGACCGGAGGTTTAGGGCACTGGTCATTACGCTTGTCTTCGGTGGTTGCCGCCTGGCTGAGCGTCTGGCTGGTGTACTTGATCGGCGAGCAGCTAATGCGCAAAGGCACCGGATTGATTGCCGGGTGGATGCTGGCGACCACCTTTTATTTCGTGTTCTGGGCACGGGTCGCCACCGCCGACATCCTCACCGTCTGCGGTGTGCTGGCGGCGGTGTGGTGGTATTGGCGCGGGCCGCAAGACACGCGTTTCAGCCGTTACCTGGTGTTTTTCCTGCTGTTGTCCCTGACCTCATTGTTCAAAGGCCTGATCGGCTTCATTCTGCCGGGCTTGCTGCTATTGCCGCATGTGGTGCAGGACGGTCGCTGGAAAAGCCATCTCAATCTGCGGCTGTGCGGCGCCCTGGTCATCGCCGGGGCGTTTTACATGACGCCATTCATATTGTCGCACCTCTACGGCGCGCCGACTTATGGCGAAAGTGGCCTGGGCCTGGTGCTGCGGGAAAACGTCGTGCGGTTTTTCCAGCCCTTCGACAACATCGGACCGATCTACACCTATTTGATTTACCTCCCGGTCTACACTCTGCCATGGGCGCCTTGCTGGATGCTGGGGTTGTGGTTTGCGCTGCGCCACTGGCGCTGCGTCGAACCCAATACGCGCTGGCTGGTTTGGGGGTTGGGTCTGTTGATGCTGTTTTTCACGGCCAGCGGCAGTCGACGCAGTTACTACGTATTGCCCCTGGTGCCCTTCGCCCAGTTGCTGGGCGCCTGGTGGATCACCCGGCGAATGGCCGAACGCAACGCCACAGACAGGTTCGGTAGTCGCCGATTGAAAATCGGTTTCGGCCTGACCGCTGTGTTGTTGATGGCGATACTCGGTGTGTTCTATCCCTGGACCAACGGCGGTGGCGGCGTGGTTCAGTTCGGTGAGACGGTCAGGCTTGAGGCCAGCAAACGCGCACCGCTCAATACATGGCGCATGGTGATGATCGAGGTGGACAACAAAGTGCCRATGTACCTGCAAACCGGCGGCGCCCCCTTCTATTACGTGCAGCAAAGCCAGGACTTTCCTCGCACCGGCGATACCGCCGCGCTGATGACCTGGCTGGACAACACCAGCGGCCAGCACTGGGACCCGCAACGCACCATCGTTATCACCCAGTACCGCAACGGTGATGCAGTACCGCTGGACTACCTGAGTGCCGACCATCAGGTCATCACCACCACACCCACCAACGGCGAGCGCATATTCCACGGCCGTGAAGACCAGAGCGTGGCGTATATTCCCCGGGCCGAATAGGTGTCAGTGCAGGCGCTTGCTGTCGATCTTCGTCGCCAGGGTTTCCAGCGCCTCAGTACACGCAGTCAGATCCGGCGACCCAGTTCTGACTTGCTTCAACGCCCGGTCCAGGGACTTGTCGATGGAGGTCCAGCCTTCAGGATCAATCGGTCGCAGTTGTTCCTCGTTTTGGTCCCAGGCACTTTCCAGGTCAGTGATCCTGGCCCTTGCACCTTTCATGTCGCCACTGCCCAGTAGCTTTTTGGTGTCGGTAATGATGGCCATCAGGTAGGACAGATCGCCCATCGACCCGGCGGGAGTGGCTGCTACGGGGATGGCGGCACTGATCTGCTTGCTATCAAACTTGGCCAGCAGAGTCTTCAAGGCTTCGGCACAGGCTTGCGGATCCGGGTTGCCGGAGCGCAGTTGGGACAGTGCACGGTCAATCGATTTATCGACCGAAGTCCAGTCAGCCGGCGACTTCGGCTGCAAGGTTTCTTCGGCTTGATCCCACGCTGTTTCCAGATCGGTGATGCGAGCCTTGGCTGCTTTCAGGTCGCCGGCGTCCACTAAACGGGCAGTGTCTACGGTAATCGTCCGGAAACTCGACAAATCGCCAAGGGAACCGGTCACCGTCGAGGCGCTCACCGTCGTTTTACCGGCCGTTGCCTGAGCCGGCACCCAGAACCACCCACCGACGCCGACCGTGCAGACGAACAGCAGTGCCCCCAGGAACGGCGTGGACGCCAGATGCGGGACACGCTTGGGGCTGAGTTTCAATGTTGAACCAACCTTCGCCACCCGAAAGCTTCGCCGGGAAAGCGTCAGCCAGATAGCGCTGGACATGAAAATCGACGACACCGCGCCGGATATCAGACCCAGCACCAGAGCCAGCGAGAACATCTGCAACGGTTCGCAGGCAAACAGATACAGGCAGGTCGACGCCATCACCACTGTCAGCACGGTGTACAGCGAACGCCTCAGGGTCTGGCTGATGCTCAGGTTGATCAGGCTCCACAAGGCCAGCGCATCCACCGGCGGGGACTTTTTCACGTTTTCGACAATGCGTCCGAAGATCACGATCTTGTCGTTCAGTGAATAGCCGATGATCGTCAGCAATGCAGCGATGTAAGTGACGTCGATCTCGAACTTGAACAGCGAGAAGATCGCCGAAACGATGAGGATGTCCTGAACGATCGGCAGCAAGGTTGCCAAGGCGATGGCCCAGGAGAAACGCAGGCCGATATAGATTGCGATGCTGGCGAATGCCGCAATCACCGCATAAATGGCCCGAGTGGCAAAATCCCGTGCAACGCCCGGGTCTGCGGTGTTTTCCTCGTACTCTACGGTCTGATACTTACCCTTGAACGCAGTAATGATCTGCTTCAGATCAGCGGGCTTGAGCACTTCATCGAAGCGTACGGCGATGTGCTGATTCTGTGCACCGCCCACGGCCACGGTGGCCGGGATGGTGCCCGCCCCGGTCATGATTTGCGTGGCGGTTTCCTGAGTGATCGCACGGTCGACGTCGATGTCCAGCGCAGTGCCAGCGGTAAAATCAATGTCCAGGTTCAGGCCGTGAGCGCGGTAATACAGCGAGCCGGAAACGATGGTCAGCAACGAGACCACAATCGCCGTTTTACCCAGGCCCAAGAAGTTGAAACGGCGAGCCTTGGTGGCGCGCGGCTTGCTCTTTCCGATCAACCAACGCTGGCTGACCCACTGGGTATCGACCAGCCACAGCATCAGCTGGCGAATCAGCAAGAAGTTAGTGGCGACACTGATCACGATGCTCACCAGCATGGTCAGCGCAAATCCTTGAATCGGCCCGATGCCGGCCGCGAACAAGGCAATCATCGCCAGCGCGGTCACCAGGTTTGCATCACGTATCGTCGGCAGCGAGCCTTTGAAACCGTTATCCACGGCTTCGCGCAGAGACCGGCCAAGGTCGATTTCCTCGCGAATACGTTCCAGGCAAATGATGCTCGCATCCGCCGCCATGCCAATGCCCAGCACAAACGCGACCACCGCCGACAGCGACAAGGTGGCACCCGAGGCGGTGAATACAATCAGCAATAGCCACAGGTAGACCAGCGTACAAAACGCGGCGATCAAACCGGCAGTGCGGTACAGCCCCACCAGCAACAGGAAAATACAGGCGATGCCGATCAAACCTGCCTGAACGGTTTCCGCCAGCGCGGTTTTGCCGAGTACGCTGCCGACGGTCTGGGTGTATTTCTCGGTCAGCTGCGTGGGCAACCCCTGCGAACTTCCGAGCAGCGAGCGTGATTCTTCGGCGGACGTCAGGCCTGCCAGTTTCACCCGAATATGGTTGGCGCCCTCGACCCGGATGTCCGGTTCGGTAATACCAATGCTGTCGGCGCGTTTACTCAGGATCGCGACCGTCTGCAACAAGTCATCCTTGGCGAGCCGGGTTTTGCCCGGTGCCGGGTTCACAACGTAATAAATCTCGTAACCACCGCGAAACTCCAGCCCGAAGCGCACATGAGTGGCCAGGCTGGAAAATGTCGCAGCCACCAGACAGGCCAGCAGCCCCGTCAGGAGGATGAACGACAGGCGTCGACTGGAAAGGCTCATGGAAGAAATCCAGAAAAGGGACTGAAAAGCGAATCGAAGCCGAAGGGCTCGCTCACCACTGGCGGGCAGTCTAAAGAAGCGAAAATGAACCGCTTGTTAACGAAGTCACATGGCTGTGCGACGGCTTGCCAGTGCGTGCCGGACATGCAATGAATGCACGCCTGCAATGCCTGATCAGGAAGCGAGCGATGAAGGTTCTGGTGGCCGAAGACAATGCCCTGCTGGGTAACAGCATCAAGCGCGGGCTTGAGGAAGAAGGCTGGGTGGTGGATCTGGCCAGGGACGGCAAAGAGGCCTTGTACTATGCCGATGCCAGTGAATACGACGTGTTGGTGCTGGACTGGATGCTGCCGCAGATATCGGGTCTGGAAGTACTCGGCGTGGTGCGCGGCAAGGGCAACGACGTGCCGGTGATCATGGTCACGGCCAGAAGCGAAGTAGTGGATCGGGTGCAGGGCCTGGATCGCGGCGCCGACGATTATCTGAGCAAACCTTTCGAAATGATCGAATTGGTGTCGCGGCTCAATGCCCTCTATCGGCGCTCGATCGCCCGTGGCTCGAAATCGCTGACACTGGGCAATCTGAACATCGAACTCGACACCTTGCGGGTCAGCATCGGCGGCCGTCCGCTGGATCTCACGGGCATGGAATACAATCTACTGGTGGCGCTGGCCGGCAAGGCGAATCAGTTGCAGACCCGCACGGTATTGCTGGGGTTGCTCTACCCTTTCGACAGCGAGCCGGACAGCAACAGCCTGGACGTGCTGCTCAATCGCCTGCGACGCAAGTTGGCTGGGGCCGACGTCGAGATTGAAACCGTTCGCGGCAAAGGGTTGATCCTTCGTGTGGCGTAACCTGGCACTGAACATCAAAATCGCGCTCACGTTGTTCGTGGTTCAGGCGTGTGTGTTGTTCGTCGGCTATGTGTGGCTGAGTCATTGGGTGCAAACCACCCGGCTCGATGAACTGCGGCACCATCTCGATACCCAGTCGGACGTCATCGAGTCGCTGATCAGCGTCGAAAACGCGCAGTTGGTCTATCAGCGCCAGGGTGAATTCGCCTCGGAACTGGATCACGATCACGACCTGTTTTTTGACTTGTCATCGATATCGGGTGAGATGCTGCAAGAATCCTGGGGACCAACGCCGTCAATGCGCAAAGCGCTTCGCGAGGCCATGAGTCAGGTTCGCGCGGGCGACGAAGAGACGTTCCTGTTCGATGTCGGTCACGAGAAATGGATCGCACAGATGGGCGACCTTGAGCGCGCCAGCCCCGAAGGCCCGCTGAAAGCCAGGCTGCTGGTGGCCACCAACGCGCAACCGGTGCTCAATGCGGTCAACGCCTTCAAACGGGTGGTGGCGCTGGCCGCGATAGGGATATTGCTGTTGACGACGCTTGGCAGTTTTATCGTGGTGTCGCTCTCCACCCGAAACCTTCGCCATTTCGCTCGACAACTGCGCACCTTGAAGCCGCCGGAATTCACCCGCCGGGTGGTGTTCGAGGCGCACTCGGCGGAAGAAAAACTGCTGTTCGACAGCTACGCGCAAATGGAAGCGGCGGTTCAGGAGGTGCTGGAACATCAACGGCTGTTTATCGCCAACGCCTCCCATGAACTGAAGACGCCGATTGCTGCCGTGACCTCTGCGCTGGAGGTCATTCTGGCGCGGCCACGGCACGCCGAAGATTACGCCCAGACCTGTCGTGATGTGCTGGCCGAAATGCAGGTGCTCAAGCGCCTGTCTCTCGGCCTGTTGGACCTTGCGCAACTGGAGGGCACCGCCGAGATTGCCGGGCAGGCAAGTGGGTTGAATGACAATGCGCTCAATGCTGTCGAGCGTTGGCGCAAGGCTGCCGAACTCAAAGGTCTCAGTCTCTCCCTGCATCTGCTGGAGGATTATCAGGCCCAAGTCGCCGGAGGACCGGAACAGTGGGAAGTGGTGTTTGGCAACCTGCTGGACAACGCCATCAAGTACACCCCGGCCGGCGGCGCCGTCGACGTCATGCTGGACGAACATCCGGGCAGCGGTTTGATCATCAGGATCACCGATAACGGTGCAGGCATGTCCACGCAAGAAGTCCGGCAATTGGGGCAAGTGTTTTTCCGTGCCGACGCCGCACGGTCGCAATCATCGTCGTTCGGGCTTGGCTTTGCCCACTGCAAGCGGATTGTCGAAAGACTGGGTGGACATCTGACGGTTCAAAGTACGCCGCAGACAGGGACGCGCGTGACCATTGCCATGATGCGTTATAAGCCTTGAGCCCCGCGTCACCTCAGACCAGGCCAAAGTTCAGCCAAGAGGCCCAAGGCCACACTCCGATCGAAGATATCGTTTGAAAGTTGCCCACCACCGTGTCGGCTCAAGTTTTCCGTCGACCGTGAAATGACATCTATTTACGATTTTTTTGACGTTTTTTTCTCATTTGGCGCTCTACATTCGCGGCGACTCAAACATGCAAATGATTCGCATTGTTCCCATGATGAATCTGCGCGTGTTGACTAAAAAAACAGGAGCCGTCGACAGAATGATTTCCCGTATCCCCTCGTTCCTTAAAAACGCATTGCTGACCACTGCTTTCCTCAGCGCCGGTCACGTGTATGCCGCTGCGCAGACGGAGGGTATCGTGGTCTACAACGCTCAACACGAAAGCCTGACCAAATCCTGGGTCGAAGGTTTCACCAAGGAAACCGGCATCAAAGTGACCGTGCGCAATGGCGACGACACCGAGATGGGCAATCAGCTCGTGCAGGAAGGTGCAGCGTCCCCGGCCGACGTGTTCCTGACCGAAAACTCCCCGGCGATGGTGCTGGTCGACAACGCGGGGCTGTTTGCACCGGTTGCGCCGAGCACGCTGGAACAAGTGGGCGCGGCCTATCGTCCGGCGCATGGCAAATGGGTAGGGATTGCCGCACGCTCCACGGTGTTCGTCTACAACCCGAGCAAGCTGGCTGAAGCAGACTTGCCAAAATCGCTGATGGACCTCGCAGCACCGAACTGGAAAGGCCGCTGGGCCGCTTCGCCGGCCGGTGCCGACTTCCAGGCCATCGTCGCAGCGGTACTGGAACTCAAGGGTGAAGCCGCCACCCTCGACTGGCTGAAAGCCATGAAAACCAACTTCACCGCCTACCGGGGCAACAGCGCCGTGCTCAAGGCGGTCAATGCCGGTCAGATCGACAGCGGCGTGATCTATCACTATTACAGCTTCGTCGATCAGTCCAAGACCGGCGAGAACAGCAAGAACACCTCGCTGAGCTACTTCAAACACAAGGATCCAGGTGCCTTTGTCAGCCTGTCCGGCGGTGGCGTCCTGGCCTCCAGTCAACACAAGGAACAGGCTCAGGCATTCCTGAAATGGATTACCGGCAAAGACGGCCAGGCGATCCTCAAGAACGGCAACTCGTTTGAATACGCCGTGGGCAAGAATGCAGAGTCCAATCCGAAACTGGTGCCGCTGCAGCAACTCGACGCTCCGACTGTCGACGTCTCGAAACTCGACAGCAAAAAGGCGGTTGAGCTGATGACCCAGGCCGGGTTGCTCTAATTGTTGCCTGAAACGCTACCGGCAGAGGTCGCTGCGGCGTCCTCTGTAAACTTGCGCGCACGCTCTCGCGGCGTCTTCTCGGGCCGCGGCGGCGCCTGGGTGATTAGCCTGTCGGTGCTGATGTCGTTGCTGGCGTTGCTGCCGATTGCTTTCGTGATCGGCGTATCGGTGCAGACTGGCTGGGCGACGCTGGTGACGCTGGTATGGCGCCCACGCGTCRGCGAGTTGCTGATCAACACCGTGCTGCTGGTGGTGCTCACCATTCCCTTGTGCATCGCACTGGGTCTGGCGCTGGCCTGGTTGACGGAACGCACCAACTTGCCGGGGCGGCGCTGGTGGTCGCTGTTGGCGACGGCGCCGCTGGCGGTGCCGGCATTCGTGCACAGCTATGCGTGGGTCAGTCTGGTGCCACCGATTCATGGCCTGTTTGCCGGCGTTCTGGTGTCGGTCATCGCCTATTTCCCGTTTCTTTACCTGCCGATAGCAGCGACTTTGCGCCGGCTCGATCCGGCCATCGAAGATGTCTCCGAGTCGTTGGGGCTCAAGCCCTGGGCAGTGTTCTTTCGCGTGGTGCTGCCGCAGTTGCGCCTGGCCATCTGCGGCGGTGCCTTGCTGGTGGGGCTGCACCTGCTGGCCGAGTACGGTCTGTACGCGATGATTCGCTTCGACACCTTCACCACGGCCATCTTCGATCAGTTCAAGTCCACCTTCAACGGGCCTGCCGCCAATATGCTGGCCGGCGTCCTCGCGCTCTGCTGCCTGGCCATGCTGACGGCCGAGTCGGCTGCTCGCGGCACGGCGCGCTACGCCCGGGTCGGGTCGGGAAGCGCGCGCGAACAAAGGATTGTGCGCTTGAAGTTGCGCACCACCCTGCTCGCGCTGACGCTGCAAGGCATGACCTGTGTGCTGGCACTCGGTGTGCCGTTGATCACCCTTGGCAAGTGGCTGATCGACGGTGGCGCGCAAGTCTGGAACCTGAGCGAACTGCTGCCGGCGCTGGAGCAGACGCTGATGCTCGGGGCCGCCGGCGCGCTAATTACCACATGCGCGGCCATCCCGATCGCCTGGCTGTCGATTCGCTCACCGGGCCCGTTGCAACGTGTGCTGGAAAGCTGCAACTACATTACCAGCGCGTTGCCGGGGATTGTCGTTGCGCTGGCGCTGGTAACGCTGACGATTCATTTTGCCCGGCCGATTTACCAGACCACCATCACGGTGCTGCTGGCGTATTTACTGATGTTTTTGCCCCGCGCCCTGGTGAGTTTGCGCGCAGGCATCGCCCAGGCGCCGGTGGAACTGGAGAACATGGCGCGCAGCCTCGGCCGTTCGCCTGGTCGGGCGTTGTGGCTGATCACTCTGCGCCTGGCCGCACCCGGTGCTGCCGCCGGCGCTGCGCTGGTGTTTCTGGCGGTCAGCAATGAGTTGACCGCCACCCTGCTGCTCGCCCCCAATGGCACGCGCACCCTGGCTACCGGTTTCTGGGCAATGACCAGTGAAATCGACTATGCCGCCGCGGCGCCCTATGCCTTGCTCATGATTCTGCTGTCGCTTCCGTTAACCGGACTTCTTTACCATCAATCCAAACGCACGGCTGGCCGATGAACACTCTTGAACTCCACTCGATCTGCAAGTCCTACGGTTCTCACCGAGCCCTGGAGAACATCAGCCTGTCGGTGCCGACGGGAAGCCGTACGGTGATCGTCGGCCCGTCCGGTTCGGGCAAGACCACCTTGCTGCGAATGATCGCCGGTTTCGAGTTCCCGGACTCGGGCAGCCTTGCGCTCAATGGTCAAATGCTGGTCGACGGCACCCGCGAGGTCCCCGCGCATCAACGCTTGATCGGCTATGTTCCGCAGGATGGTGCGCTGTTCCCGCACATGACCGTAGCCGCCAACATCGGTTTCGGGCTGGCGGCCAAGGGCGTTGCCAAACAGGAACGTGTCGCCGAGTTGATGGACAGCGTGGCACTGGACTCGAGTATGGCCAATCGTTGGCCGCATGAACTCTCCGGCGGCCAGCAACAGCGTGTCGCGCTGGCCCGGGCCCTGGCGCAACAACCACGGCTGATGTTGCTGGACGAGCCGTTTTCGGCACTCGATACCGGTTTGCGCGCCGCCATGCGCAAATTGGTCGCAAGGCTTCTGGCTGACGCCGGTGTCACGACCATTCTGGTGACTCACGATCAAAGTGAAGCGTTGTCATTCGCCGATCAGTTGGCGGTGATGCGTCAGGGCCGGCTAGTGCAATCCGGACATCCGCTGGACCTTTACCGCTATCCCGCCGATGAACAAACCGCCCTGTTTCTCGGGGATGCCGTGGTCATGCCGGCCAGAATCGAAGCGGGTTGGGCTCATTGCGATCTGGGTCGCATACCGGTCAACAACCACAGAAACAACCGATCAGCGCAAATCATGCTGCGCCCCGAGCAACTTCAGCTGATCAGCGCGCCCCACGGCCTGGAGCAACAGGACGGCTGTCGCGGCGTGGTCACCGAATGCGACTTCGGCGGTAATACCTGCACATTGACCGTGGAATTGYAGACGTTGAACGCTGATGACCGTCCGGGGCGTTCATTGCTGGTGCGCAGTTCCGGCATGCATGCGCCACCCGCTGGGAGCGAGGTTCATGTGTCGACCATCGGCCATGCTCATGTACTGAGCGAACCTTAAGCTTTTGAATCGGTAACGGGCGAGAAACGAAATCGCCCCCGAATATAACAATTCAAAAAAACAACTAAGCAATGCAGCGCAAGTCCATCAAGGCAGACACTTCTGTACGCCTTTCCCTACAAAAAATGCGATGAGCCGGTAGAAGCCTGAACAGTGCCTGTATGGGCTTGAAATAAAACGAATCACCTACCGGTTTTTCATGTTCCTTTCACAAAATCGCGCTTACCCTCAACGGATCACAGATGGCGTCTTGATAGCGTCCAACCCGTCGGGCATGACAAGCAAAGTCAACCGATGTAATTTGTCACAAATTACTGGCAACTGCTTGATGCCGCTTTTGTTTTAGCGTCTACGCTGATGTTGGATCCAACGTTCAAGCCTGATAGTCTTATTTTTTTTCAGTTCCGAGGTGCCCATGAGTCAGGCGTTTCTCCCCTTCTCTCGCCCGAGTATCGGCGATGAAGAAATTGCTGCGGTAGAGCAAGTACTGCGCTCTGGCTGGATCACTACCGGGCCGAAAAACCAGCAACTGGAAGAACACTTCGCCAACTATGTCGGCTGTCGGCATGCCGTCGCATTGTCCTCGGCCACCGGTGGCATGCACATTACTTTGTTGGCCTTGGGTATCGGTCCCGGTGACGAAGTCATCACTCCGTCCCAGACCTGGGTGTCGACCGCCAACATGATCTGCCTGCTCGGTGCGACGCCGGTTTTCGTCGACGTTGACCGCGACACGTTGATGAGCGACCTGGAGAGCATCGAAGCGGCGATCACGCCTCGCACCAAGGCAATCATTCCGGTGCATTACGCCGGCGCGGCATTCGACCTCGATCCGCTCTACGCTCTGGCCGACAAACATGGCATCACCGTCATCGAAGACGCGGCTCACGCAGCGGGCACTTTCTATAAAGGTCGGCATGTCGGCGCCCAAGGCACGGCGATCTTCTCGTTCCACGCGATCAAGAACATGACCTGCGCCGAGGGCGCGATGTTCGTCAGCGACGATGAAGCCCTGGCCAATCGGGTACGCATGCTCAAGTTCCATGGCCTGGGCGTCGACGCCTACGACCGCCTCACCCACGGCCGCAAACCCCAGGCCCAGGTGATCGAACCCGGCTTCAAGTACAACCTGGCCGACATCAATGCCGCCATCGCCCTGGTTCAGCTGGAACGCCTGGACGCGATCAACGCCAAGCGCACAGAGCTGGCCCAGACCTACCTGCAACGCCTTGAAGGCCTGCCGGTGCAACCGCTGGCCATTCCGGCCCATGCGCAACAGCACGCCTGGCATCTGTTCATCCTGCGCATCGACGCCGAACGTTGCGGGCTGGATCGCGAGGCGTTCATGAAGGCGTTGCAGGAACAGAACATCGGCACAGGTATTCACTTCATCGCCACCCACCTGCACACTTACTACCGGCAGCGTTTCCCCAACATCTACCTGCCCAACACCGAATGGAACTCGGCGCGGCTGTGTTCGATCCCGTTGTTCCCCGACATGACCACCGATGATGTCGATCGTGTCGTCGGCGCCATTGAAAAAACACTGGACAGAAGCCTGTGAAACCTTATCCGATCCGTTGCGTATCAATCGTCATCCCGGTCTATAACGAGGAGGACAGTCTGCCCGAGTTGCTTCGGCGCACCGAAGCGGCGTGCCAGCAACTGCACCATGACTACGAAATTGTGCTGGTCGACGACGGCAGCCGCGACAACTCGGCGCAAATCCTCGAGGAGGCGGCCAGTCTCGACGGCAGCCCGGTGGTGGCGGTCATTCTCAACCGCAACTACGGCCAGCACGCGGCGATCATGGCAGGGTTCGAACAATGCAAGGGCGACGTGGTGATCACCCTCGACGCCGACCTGCAGAACCCGCCTGAAGAAATCCCGCGGCTGGTGGCTCAGGCCGAACTGGGCTATGACGTAGTCGCCACGGTGCGCAACAACCGTCAGGACTCGGCCTTGCGTCGCTGGCCGTCGAAGCTGATCAACCTTGCCGTGCAACGCTCCACCGGTGTTGCCATGAGCGACTACGGCTGCATGCTGCGCGCCTACCGCCGCACCATCGTCGACGCCATGCTCGCCTGCCGCGAACGCAGCACGTTCATCCCGATCCTGGCCAACAGCTTCGCCCGGCACACCACGGAAATTCTGGTGACCCACGCCGAGCGTGAACACGGCGAATCCAAATACAGCCCGATGCGCCTGATCAACCTGATGTTCGATCTGATCACCTGCATGACGACCACGCCCCTGCGATTGCTGAGCATCGTCGGCTTCGGCATGGCCGGCCTAGGCGTGCTGTTCGCCATCGCGTTGATTGTGCTGCGCATGGCTTTCGGCGCCGGTTGGGCGGGCGGCGGTACGTTCGTCCTGTTCGCCGTACTGTTCGTTTTCACCGGCGGGCAATTCATTGGCATGGGCCTGCTGGGCGAGTACCTGGGTCGCATGTACAGCGACGTCCGGGCACGTCCACGGTTCTTTATCGAAAAAGTTTTACGTAGCACCCCTTCTGCTCCTGCCCCCGTTGTCACCGTTGACGGTCTCACTTCCACTTCTTCAGATCAGGTTCTCTCATGAGTGCAAAAGCTGTTGTCTTCGCTTATCACGATATTGGCTGTGCCGGCATCGAATCCCTGCTTGCCAGCGGTTTCGAGATTGCAGCCGTGTTCACCCATCCCGATGACCCGAAGGAAAATGCGTTCTATGGCTCGGTTGCGCAACTGTGCGCCCGTAAAGGCATCCCGGTGCATGCTCCGGAAGACGCCAACCACCCGCTGTGGATCGAGCGCATCAGCAAACTCAATCCCGAGTACCTGTTTTCGTTCTACTACCGCAACCTGCTGAGCGAACCACTGTTGRCCACGGCCAGCAAAGGCGCCTTCAACCTGCACGGTTCGTTGCTGCCTCGCTACCGTGGCCGCGCACCGGCCAACTGGGTACTGGTCAACGGTGAAACCGAGACCGGCGTGACCCTGCACCGCATGGTCAAACGTGCCGATGCCGGCGCCATCATTGCCCAGGAGCGGGTAGCGATCGAGCGCGCCGACACCGCGCTGACCCTGCACGCCAAATTGCGCCAGGCCGCCAGCGATCTGCTGCGCGACACCTTGCCTGCCTTGCTTCAGGGCAAAATCAGCGAAACCCCACAGGACGAATCCAAAGCCACAGTGTTTGGCCGTCGCACCCCGGCGGACGGCAAACTGGTCTGGAGTAAACCTGCCGAAGAACTGTTCAATCTGGTCCGCGCCGTGACCCAACCTTACCCGGGCGCGTTCTGTGCCGTGGGCGAGCACAAGTTGATTGTCTGGAGCGCGGATGTCGTCAAGGGCAACGAAGGCCAGGCACCGGGCCGGGTTATCAGCGTCGATCCGCTGCGCATCGCCTGCGGCGAAGACTCGCTGGTGGTCAACGCCGGCCAACGCAACGACAACGGCCTGTACCTCAGCGGTCCACAACTGGCCAATGAGCTGGGGCTGGTCGACGGTTCTGTGCTGCGTGGCGCCGAATCGGGCCGTGCACCGCGTCGCACCCGCGTGCTGATCCTTGGCGTCAACGGCTTCATCGGCAATCACCTGTCCGAGCGCCTGCTGCGTGACGACCGCTATGAAGTGTACGGCCTGGACATCGGCTCGGACGCCATCGAGCGCCTGCGCAGCCATCCGAACTTCCACTTCGTCGAAGGCGATATCAGCATCCACTCGGAGTGGATCGAGTACCACATCAAGAAATGCGACGTGGTCCTGCCGCTGGTGGCGATCGCCACGCCGATCGAATACACCCGCAATCCGCTGCGTGTATTCGAACTGGACTTCGAAGAGAACCTGAAACTGGTTCGCTACTGCGTCAAATACAACAAGCGCGTGATCTTCCCGTCGACCTCCGAAGTCTATGGCATGTGCCAGGACGCCAACTTCGACGAAGACAGCTCCAACCTGGTGGTTGGGCCGATCAACAAGCAACGCTGGATCTACTCGATCTCCAAGCAGCTGCTTGACCGAGTGATCTGGGCTTACGGCCAGAAAGGCCTGAACTTCACCCTGTTCCGCCCTTTCAACTGGATGGGCCCACGCCTGGACCGTCTGGACTCGGCGCGTATCGGCAGCTCCCGGGCCATCACCCAGTTGATCCTGAACCTGGTGGAAGGCACGCCAATTCGCCTGTTCGACGGCGGCGAACAAAAACGCTGCTTCACCGACATCGCCGATGGCGTCGAAGCCCTGGCGCGGATCATCGACAACGACAACGATGTCTGCAACGGCCAGATCATCAACATCGGCAACCCGGACAACGAAGCCAGCATTCGTCAGCTGGGCGAAGAACTGCTGCGTCAGTTCGAAGCTCACCCGTTGCGCGACAACTTCCCGCCATTCGCCGGTTTCCGCGATATCGAAAGCAAGGCTTTCTACGGCACTGGCTATCAGGACGTGTCTCACCGCAAACCGAGCATCGCCAACGCCAAGCGTCTGCTTGACTGGGCACCCACCGTGGAGATGAAGGAAACCATCGGCAACACGCTGGACTTCTTCCTGCGCGAGGCCATGCTCGAAATCGCGGACAAAAAACGTTGATGCAGGCAGGCCTTCGAATCGATGTCGACACCTACCGAGGCACCCGTGAAGGGGTGCCGCGGTTACTCGAAATGCTCGATGAAGCACAGGTCAAGGCGACGTTTTTCTTCAGCGTCGGGCCAGACAACATGGGGCGCCACTTGTGGCGCCTTATCCGTCCGCAGTTTCTCTGGAAGATGCTTCGTTCCAACGCTGCCGGCCTGTATGGCTGGGATATTTTGTTGGCAGGCACTGCGTGGCCGGGCAAACCGATCGGTCGCGACCTCGGGCACCTGATGCGTCAAGCCCAGGCGGCTGGGCATGAAGTCGGCCTGCACGCCTGGGATCACCACGGCTGGCAGGCCAATGCCGGACGCTGGAGCCAGGCGCAACTGATCGAGCAGATTCGTCGTGGCGTCGACAGCCTCAGTGACATCCTCGGCCAAAAAGTCGAATGCTCGGCTTCCGCCGGTTGGCGGGCGGACGAGCGTGTGATCGAAGCCAAGCAAGGTTTCGGCTTTCGCTACAACAGCGATTGTCGGGGCCAGCACCTGTTCCAGCCAATCCTGACCAATGGTAGTCTGGGCGCACCGCAGATTCCGGTGGACCTGCCGACCTTCGACGAAGTGGTTGGCCCGACCGTTGCGGCCAAAGACTTCAACACCTTCATTCTTGAGCGGTTCTCCCCGCAAAAACTCAATGTCTACACTGTCCATGCCGAAGTAGAAGGGATTCTGATGGCCAACGATTTTCGCCAATTATTGGCCGATGCTCGCCAACGTGATATTCATTTCCAACCCTTGGGCAATTTGCTTCCCGACGCCCCCGCCATCTTGCCTAAGGGCCGGGTCGTACGCGGCACTCTTGAGGGTCGCGAAGGCTGGCTAGGGGTTCAAGGCGCATGAGCAAACCTTGGGCATTGCCGTTATTACTGGTCGTTCTGGCGCTGGCGTACCTGCTGCCGCTAGGCTCTCACGGCCTTTGGATTCCCGACGAAACCCGTTACGCCCAGATCAGCCAGGACATGCTCCTGAGCGGTAACTGGGTGTCGCCGCATTTCATGAGCCTGCGTTACTTCGAAAAGCCCATCGCGGGCTACTGGATGATCGCTATCGGCCAGGCGCTGTTTGGCGACAATCTGTTTGGCGTACGTATTGCCTCGGTGCTGAGCACCGGGCTGAGCGTGTTGCTGTGCTACCTGATCGCTCACCGGCTGTGGAACGAGCCGCGCAAGAGTTTTGCCTGTGCGCTGCTGTACATGAGCTTTGCGATCATCGCCGGGCAAGCCGGCTACGCCAACCTCGATCCGCAATTCACCTTCTGGGTAAACCTGAGCCTGGTGGCTTTGTGGTTTGCGCTGGACAGCACCAGCCGTGGCCAGCGTCTGCTCGGCTGGACTGTACTGGGGCTTGCCTGTGGCATGGGTTTCATGACCAAAGGCTTCCTCGCCTGGGCGTTGCCGGTGTTGATCGCCCTGCCCTGGGTGCTCTGGCAGAAACGCTGGCGGGAACTGCTGACTTACGGCCCGGTGGCGATTATCGTCGCCATCGCGGTGAGCCTGCCGTGGGCCTTGGCGGTGCACGCGCAGGAACCCGATTACTGGCGGTTCTTCTTCTGGCACGAACACATTCGCCGCTTCGCCGGGGATGACGCCCAACACGATGCGCCATGGTGGTTCTACCTGCCGCTGCTGGTAGCGTTCAGCCTGCCATGGGCGGCGTTGCTGCCATCGGCGCTGAAACAGGCCTGGCAGACCCGGCGTCAGGCCAACATCGCTTTCCTGCTGCTGTGGTTGCTGATGCCCTTGCTGTTTTTCAGCCTGAGCAACGGCAAGCTGCCGACCTACATCATGCCCTGCCTGCTGCCTCTGGCGTTGTTGCTGGGCCATGCCCTGGCGGACCGACTGAAGCTGGAACAAGGCCGGGTGCTGGGGATCAATGGCCTGCTGAACATGACGCTGGGCCTGATCGTCCTGATTGCGCTGGTTTATCTGCAACTGAAAAAACCGCTGTACACCCACGAACTGCACAACCTGGTATTGGTGTTCATCGGGTTGATCGGCTGGATCATGGCCAACCTGCTGCAGGCCTTCCGTCCCTTGCAATGCTGGGCGGCACCGGCTTTTGGCAGTTTGCTGCTGATCGGCGTGCTGCCGGCCGGCATGCCGGATTCGGTGGTGGCTAACAAGATGCCCGACCAGTTCATCCTCCAGCACGCCCCGGAACTGGCGCAGACCGACAAGCTGTTGAGCAACGACCTGGGCGCTGCCTCGGCCCTGGCCTGGCGCTTGAAACGCCCGGAGGTGGCGTTGTACAACACGATAGGCGAATTGAAATACGGCCTCGACTATCCTGATCCAGATGCAATACAGCAGCGGGTCGATCTTGAGCACGTGCAACAGTGGATGCGCGAAGCGCGTCAGAGTGGTTCGGTCGGCGTGGTGATGCGGGTCAAAGGGGATGACGAACTGCAAGAAATCGAACTGCTGCCCAAGGATGGCAAACGTTATGAACAAGGCAACCTGGTGATCCTGATCTTCCCTCGGGATGCGTCATGAGCCTGTTGCTGCTCCTGACCGCCTGCCTGCTGACTTGCCTTGGCCAGATCGCCCAGAAGTACGCCGTGGAAAGCTGGCGTGGCAAGACCTCGGGTTGGGGCGAGAAACTGCGTTCGCCTTGGCTGTGGCTGGCGCTCGCCTCTCTGGGGCTGGGCTTGCTGGTCTGGCTGCTGGTGTTGCAGCGCCTCGAAGTCGGTATCGCCTATCCCATGCTCAGCCTGAATTTCGTGCTGATCACACTGGTCGCCCGTTTCGTCTTTCACGAAGTCATCGACCGCCGTCACTGGTTGGGCGTGGCGCTGGTGATTGGTGGCGTGGCGTTGCTGGGGCAACACGCATGAGCCTGCGTCGCGGAATCGCCTTTGCCATGGGCAGCGTAGTGCTGGGCACCGCCGCGCAGTTGGGCATGCGCTGGAGCATGACTCGCTTGCCACATCCCGAACAGTGGTTAGCGGCCTTGAGCAGCGGCAGCGTCGATATGCCCGCTGTGATTGTCGTACTGGCCGCCATCCTCGCCTATGCCGTGTCGATGCTCACCTGGCTCGCGGCCCTGCGGGATGTGCCGCTGGGTCGGGCCTATTCGCTGCTGAGCATCAGCTACGCGCTGGTGTATGTGCTGGCCGCCAGCCTGCCACTGTTCAACGAATCCTTCAGTCTTTCAAAAACCCTGGGAGTGGCGCTGGTCATCCTGGGGGTCATTACTATTAATTCTCGACCTGCTCGCGCGCCCGAACTTAGGAGTGCATCATGAAAATCAGTGTATTTGGTAGCGGTTACGTTGGTCTGGTGCAAGCCGCCGTCCTGGCTGAAGTCGGCCATGACGTAGTGTGCATGGACATTGACGAGAAAAAAGTTGCGTTGCTGCAACAAGGCCACGTCAGCATCTTCGAGCCGGGGCTGGCCAGCCTGGTGCGTGAAAGCCTGGATGCCAAGCGGCTGCACTTCACCTCGGACGAAAAGTTCGCGGTGCAACATGGCCAGGTGCTGTTCATCGCCGTCGGCACGCCGTCCCGGGAGGATGGTTCGGCGGATCTGCAATACGTGTTGTCCGTGGGTGAAGCGGTCGCGCGTCATCGTGAACAGCCGGTGATCCTGGTGGAGAAATCCACGGTGCCGGTGGGCACCGGCGATACGCTGCGCGCCCATATCGACCAGTACCTGCTCAAGGCCGGCCGTCAGCTGCAGTTCGATATCGTTTCCAACCCGGAGTTTTTGAAAGAAGGTTCGGCCGTGGCCGATTGCCGGCGCCCGGACCGCATCATCATCGGCTGTGAAGGCGATGAAGTGCGCGACGTGATGCGCGACCTCTATGCACCGTTCAACCGCAACCATGACCGCGTCATGTTCATGGACCTGCGCAGCGCCGAGCTGACCAAATACGCCGCCAACTGCATGCTGGCGACCAAAATCAGCTTCATCAACCAGATCGCCGAACTGGCCGAACACCTGGGTGCCGACATCGAATCGGTACGGCTGGGCATCGGTGCCGACTCGCGTATCGGTTACCACTTCATCTACCCCGGCTGCGGTTACGGCGGCTCGTGTTTCCCCAAGGATATGCGCGCTCTGATCCACAGTGCCGAAGAAGCCCACTGCAACAGCGACCTGCTGCAAGCGGTGGAAGCCATCAACGAGCGGCAGAAACACAAATTGTTCGAACGCATCAACGCGTTCTACAAGGGTGATTTGCGCGACAAGACCTTCGCCGTTTGGGGCCTGGCCTTCAAACCCAACACCGACGACATGCGCGATGCGCCGAGCCGGGTGCTACTGGAATCGCTGTGGGCTGCGGGGGCCAATGTACGGGCGTTCGACCCGGAAGCCATGCAGGAAACCCAACACCTTTATCCTGACGAACCGAAGCTGATGCTCATGGGCACGCCGGAATCAGTCCTTTCGGGTGCCGACGCTTTGATCATCTGCACCGAATGGCAGCAGTTCAAGGCGCCAGACTTCGACCTGATCCAGCAACGCCTGAATGCACCGGTGATTTTCGACGGACGTAACCTGTACGACGCAGAGCGCCTGGCCCGCAGCGGCTTCCTGTATTTCCCGATGGGCCGTGGTGAATCCCGCAAATTGCCAATTCCCCTTCAGCAATGGCCATCGGCCTCAGGCGTCGCGTGAGTACGGTATCGCCCAGCATTCGTCGGCAGTCCTTAGGGTTCGGGCTGCTGACGTTCATGCTGTTCATCGCGGGGGTCTATCAGCAAACAGCAATCGGTTTCGATTCGCGGTTCGTGCTGTTCGCCCAGGAGATGCTGCGCCACGGGCCGTCGTTTTTCCCGACCACCTATGGCCAGCCCTATGCCGATTACTCGGCGCTGTCTACGGTGTTTGTCTGGCTGTTGTCCCTGCCGTTCGGTCAGGTCAATAGCCTCACCGCGTGGTTGCCGACTGCCATCGGCGCTGCGGTGATCGTCACGTTGATGTACCGGTTGGTCGCGCCCTGCTCCACACGCTGGGCGCTGCTGAGCATCGCGTTGATGTTGCTCACCAGTACATTTGTCACTGAAACCCGTGCCGTGTCCCAGGACCTGATGCTGGCGGCCGTGGCCTTTTCGGTGTTCTACCTTGGGTACGCCGCCGATCATTTCGCGATGCCCCGTCGGTGGCCGCTGATTTTTGTGCTGCYGCTGTTGGGCTTCGGGATTCGCGGGCCGATCGGGCTGGTTATCCCCACCGGTATGTTGTGCAGCTACTACCTGCTCAATCGCCAATGGTCACGGTTGTTCGGTTTTGGCCTGTTGGCGGCGGTGTTGTTGGTGGTGTGCGTCGGCGCGCTGCTGTGGCTGGCCGAAGCCAGTGGTGGAACGGCCTTCATGCATGACGTGGTGCGCATGCAGTTCATGGGGCGCATGGACGGCAGTGAAGGCGTCAGTGGTTCGCTGTATTACTTCACCGCTTCGTTTGGCAACTATGCGCTCGCTTATCCATTGGCACTGCTGGTATTGGCCGCGGTCTGGCTGACGAACCCACGGCAGGCAGGTCCGGCATTACGCTTGTTGCAATACTGCACGGCGGCCGGGTTGATCGTGATGATTGGCTTATCGATTCCCCAGGCGAAAAAGGCCCGTTACCTGCTGCCGATGCTGCCCATGGCGGCGATCATTGCGGCGTACCCGTTTCAGGTGGCGCAAGGTCGGGTATTCGGTTGGTTGCGGGGTTTGATGCAAGGGCTGTGGCTGGTGATACCGGGGGTGTTGATTGTCGCATTGCTGATCATTCAGCGGCGTCTGCCAGCACAACCTCCTGCCTTTGTGCCGGTATTGATCGTGCTTGCGGCTCTGCAAGTCATCACACTGGCGGCTTGGTTCCGCGCTCACTGGCGAGCCGAGGTGCTGGCCTGTTGCGCAGTCCTGGCGCTGTGGTCGGTTTATATCCTGGTGTATGAACCGGTCGAACGTCAGCTTTACGACACGCAAGCCTTCAGTCGAGCCGCGTTCGCAGAGATTCAAAAAGCGCCGGCGCCGTTGGTGCTGCACGGCATGGGCAAAGACGCCAAGGCGAT
The DNA here is from genome assembly GCF_056396925.1 of Pseudomonas sp. 05N433. Lineage (NCBI taxonomy): Bacteria > Pseudomonadati > Pseudomonadota > Gammaproteobacteria > Pseudomonadales > Pseudomonadaceae > Pseudomonas > Pseudomonas sp. 05N433. The sequence continues at coordinate 41,166 of NZ_JBFTML010000046.1, forward strand.
CAAGTTCATGGTCAATATCGAGCAGGACTTTCAACCGGTGTTCACCGAATCGACACAGGAACTGGAAGCCCTCTCGGGGCCGGCCTGGCTGATGATGGACCGAAACGACTACAACGCCCTGCAAGGCACTCCGCTGGGTGCCCAGCCACCGGTATTGAGCGGACGTTTCGATAAGAACGATTTCGTATTGCTGCACACGCCGCCCTTGTAGGAACTGCCGTAGGCTGCGATCTTTTGATGGTTTCGATGTTGCTGAAGAGCAAGATCAAAGATCGCAGCCTGCAGTAGCTCCTGCGTATCCATGTATTGTCCTTTAGTTACTGTTAACCACACTTGAACGCCTACGTTTGAGGTTAAACCGGCGCCTTCAAATCCACCCCCAGCGACTGGGCAAACGCCTTCACCAACGGACTGCGCACAGTGTTGTGGCGCAGGATCAGATTGAACGGCGTGACGATGTTGATCAGGTCCGGACGCACCGCCCGAAACTGTCCCTGAGCCACCAGGTTTGCCGCGTAATGCTCGGGCAGAAAACCGACGAAACGCCCCGTCTTGACCAGCAGCGCCACAGCTTCCACTTGAGTCGCCGAAGCGGAAAAGCTGTCGTAGCGGGCAAAGTTCAGTTTGTCCCGATGGATCGCGTAGCGGTGGTTGATGCACTCGTAATCCTGCAGCACATTGCCGCCCATGTCCGCCTCCGGCACCGAGAACAGTGGATGACCGACGGCGCAATACACATACGAGCGTTCTTCATACAGCGGGAAGTAATCGAACTCTTCTCTTTTTTGATAAACCGGCACGATCCCGGCCACTAACCGCCCCTCGACCACACCTCTTTCCACCTCATCTAACTGGGAGGCCTGAAGTTGAAATCTTACTTTCGGCGACTCTTCATTTATTCTTCTAAGCGCCGCAACTAACGGAGAATTCGAGTCCGTAATTGTATTATCAATGACGCCCACCCCAAGGTCGCCAATAAGTTCATTCTGCGCCGAACTAAGCCGATCACGAAAGTTATCGACCGAGGCAAATAAATCGATCGACGCCTGATACACCAGGCGCCCTTCTTCGGTCAGGTGAAACCCTTCCCGCCCCCGGGTACACAGGCGCATGCCGATGCGAATCTCAAGGTCGGAAATCTGTTTGCTGATGGCCGCCAAGCCCACGTTCAGCTCATTCTGCGCCGCACTGAAGCCGCCAGCCTCGACCACGGCCTTGAATACTTTGAGCAGTTTGAAGTCCAGGCCGCTGAGGGCCAACGGCGCCCGATGTACCGTTTTTAACGGCGGGTTTCCGGAATTGGAAAGTGGGGTTTCCATAATGCTTATTTACCTCTGGCGCCCTATTCAACAACCTGTGTCCAACAACAAAAACAGTGCTGGCTAATAATAATGAACACAGAAAACAAGGCTTGGCAACCGTTAATAAATCCCGCCGATCAGTGCCAACTCACTGATTTCGAACTATTAAAAGCTGACACTTCGATCAGCTCTCGCCATTTCGCAACTGCCCTCTTGAACACTGCTTTGGCCTAACTACGCCCGGTTGAATTTTTTTCGACCTGTAGGAGCGAGGCTTGCCCGCGAAGCTCTTCGGCATCACACCAGATTAACTATTAACTTCCGAGCAACGACGAGGAAAACAACAATGTCTCAAACCACCGACCGTCTCTGGGGTGCCCGTTTCAAGAGCGGCCCGTCTGAAGCTCTGGCGGCGCTGTCCCGTTGCCCCGAGCGCTACTTTCGCCTTACCCCATATGACCTCGCCGGTTCCAAGGCCCATGCCCGGGAGTTGCAGCGAGCCGGCCTTCTGAGCGAGCAGGAAACCCAGACCATGCTCGACGCCCTGCAGGGCATCGGTGATGACTTCCGTGCCGGCAACATCGCGCCGACCCTGGACGACGAAGACGTGCACACCTTCATCGAGCGCCTGCTGACCGAACGCCTCGGCGCACTGGGCGGCAAGCTGCGCGCCGGCCGTTCGCGCAACGACCAGACCGCCAACGACCTGCGGCTGTTCCTGCGTGATCACGTCCGTACGTTGGCCGTTGAAGTGCTGGCCTTGCAGCAAGCGCTGGTGGAACAGGCCGAGCAACACGTCGAGAGCATCTGCCCGGGTTTCACTCACTTGCAACAAGCCCAGCCGATCGTGTTCGCTCACCACTTGCTGGCCCACGCCCAATCGATGCTGCGCGATGTGCAGCGCCTGGTGGACTGGGACGCGCGCACCTCGCTGTCGCCACTGGGTGCAGCGGCCATGGCCGGTTCCGCCATCGCTCGCCTGCCCCAGCAGTCAGCCAAGGAAATGGGCTACAGCGGCGTGTGCGAAAACTCCATCGACGCCGTGGCCAGCCGCGATCACGTCGCCGAATTCCTGTTTATCGCCAGCATGCTAGGGATCAACATTTCCCRCCTCGCCGAAGAATTCTGCCTGTGGTCGTCGCGGCAATTTCGCTGGGTCGCACTGGACGATGCCTACGCCACCGGCAGTTCGATCATGCCGCAGAAGAAAAACCCGGACATCGCCGAACTGGCCCGGGGAAAGGCTGGCCGCTTGATCGGCAACCTGACCGGTCTGCTGTCGACGCTCAAATCCCTGCCGCTGTCCTACAACCGTGACTTGAGCGAAGACAAAAACGGCGTGCTCGACAGCGTCGACACCCTGCTGCTGGTGCTGCCGGCCATGGCCGGGATGGTCGCGACCATGAAGGTCAACGTCGAAGAACTGCGCCGTCAGGCACCGCTGGGTTTCACCCTTGCCACTGAAGTCGCCGACTGGTTGGCGGTACGCGGCGTGCCGTTCAAGGAAGCGCATGAAATCACCGGCGCATTGGTCCAGGCCTGTGAGAAACATGACATCGAACTGTGGGAAGCCTCGCCGGCGCTGCTGGCCGAGATCGATCCGCGCCTGACGCCTGAGGTGCGCGAGAGCCTGACCCTCGAAGCGGCTATCGCCGCCCGCAGTGGCTGGGGTGGCACCGCACCGCAACAGGTGCGCGAGCAGATCGGCCGACTGAAAACCGCCCTCGCCGCGCAGCAAGCGTGGACCGAGAACTATCAGGGCTTCCGCCTCTGATAGACAACGCAAAACCTTGTAGGAGCCGGCTTGCTGGCGATGGTGTGTCAGCTGAATTGATGTCGACTGACACTCCATCGCCTTTTTTCGCTACCGTCATTGTCATCGCCATTGTCGGCCTGGTGCGGGCCTTCGCCGAAGGCAAGATCGAATGGTCGTACATCGGCCAGTTCCTCACTTCGCAAGCGATCATGTGGGGCTTGCTCAACACCATCGTCATGGCGGTGCTGGCGATGGCGCTGGGCATTGTCTTCGGGGTGATCACGGCGATCATGCGCATGTCGGCCAACCCGATCCTGCGCTATGTGGCGCTGACCTACACCTGGCTGTTCCGTGGCACGCCGCTGATCCTGCAGCTGTTGCTGTGGTTCAACCTGGCGCTGATCTTCCCCACCATCGGCATCCCCGGCCTGTTCGAAATGGACACCGTGAGCCTGATGACGCCCTTCGTAGCCGCCCTCCTCGGCCTGAGCATCAACCAGGGCGCCTATACCGCCGAAGTGGTGCGTGCCGGCCTGTTGTCGGTGGACACCGGCCAGTACGAAGCCGCCAAGTCGATCGGCATGCCGCGCTTGCAAGCGCTGCGCCGGATCATCCTGCCCCAGGCCATGCGGATCATCATTCCGCCGGTCGGTAACGAATTCATCGGCATGGTGAAAATGACCTCCCTGGCGAGCGTCATCCAGTACTCGGAACTGCTCTACAACGCGCAGAACATCTACTACGCCAACGCCCGCGTGATGGAGTTGCTGATCGTTGCCGGTATCTGGTACCTGGCCACGGTCACCGTGCTGTCCTTTGGTCAAAGCCGTCTGGAGCGTCGTTTCGCTCGCGGCGCCGGCAAGCGTTCTTGAGGAGCCCAACATGAGAAGCATCGTCAAGGCCGTGAGCCTGAACAAGTATTACGACCATTTCCACGCGCTCAAGGACATCAACATCGAAGTCGAGCAAGGCGAAGTGCTGTGCATCATCGGCCCGTCCGGCTCCGGCAAAAGCACCCTGCTGCGTTGCGTGAATCAGCTGGAAAAAATCGACAAGGGCGGCCTGTGGGTCGACGGCGAACTGGTGGGTTACCGGATCGTCGGCAACAAACTGCACGAGCTCAACGAGTCGCAGATCGCCCGCCAGCGCCTGGCCACCGGCATGGTGTTCCAGCGTTTCAACCTGTTCCCGCACATGACTGTGCTGCAAAACATCATCGAAGGGCCGTGCCAGGTGCTCAAGCGTTCGCCCAAAGAGGCGCACGAAGAAGCCGTGGAACTGCTCGCTCGCGTCGGCCTGGCCGACAAGCGCAACAGCTACCCGATCGAACTGTCGGGTGGTCAGCAACAACGTGTCGCCATTGCCCGTGCATTGGCCATGCGCCCCAAGCTGATGCTGTTCGATGAACCCACTTCGGCACTCGACCCGGAACTGGTCGGAGAGGTGCTGTCGGTGATGCGCGATCTGGCGCAAACCGGCATGACCATGATCGTCGTCACCCATGAACTGGGCTTCGCTCGCGAGGTTTCCAACCGCATGGTGTTCATGGACGGCGGGCAGATCGTGGAGGCTGGAAGCCCCGAAGAAATACTAATAAGTCCGCAAAACCCACGCACCCAAAGCTTCATTTCTGCCGTTCGAACCTAAGCGTCCTTTGGCGCTCACAACACTCATAAGAGAACGACCATGAAGAACCTAGTCATCCCTGCAGTACTTGCCAGCGTCCTGGCATCCGGTTTCGCCTTCGCTGCCGAGTTGCCGGCCAGCATCAAGGACAAGGGCGAGATCGTTGTTGCGATCATGCCGAACTACCCGCCGATGGATTTCAAGGACCCGGCCACCAACACCCTCACCGGCCTTGACTATGACCTGGGCAACGCCCTGGCCGAACGTCTGGGCGTGAAGATCAAATGGCAGGAAACCGGCTTCGAGCAAATGATCAACGCGCTCACGACCGACCGCGTAGACATGGTGCTCTCGGGCATGACCGACACCGCCGAGCGTCAGGCCAGCGTGACCTTCGTCGATTACTTCACCAGCGGTCCGCAGTTCTACACCTTGCAGAAAAACAAGGACACCAACGAGATCGTCGACTTGTGCGGCAAGAAAGTCGGCACCAGCCGCCGTACCACCTTCCCGGCGGAAATCGCCGCGTGGAGCAAGGAAAACTGCGAAGCCGCCGGCAAACCYGCGATCAACGTGATCGGCACCGAAGGCTCGGCCGACGCCCGTGCGCAACTGCGTCAGAGCCGTATCGACGCGGCCATGCAAGGCAGCGAAACCCTGCCGTACCTCAAGACCCAGGAAAAGGACATGTACAAAACCGTGGGACTGCCGATCTCCAAGCAGTTCTCGGGCATGGGTGTGAGCAAGAAAAAACCTGAGCTGAGCGAAGCGGTGAAAGTCGCGTTGCAAAGCATGATCGACGACGGCAGCTACCAGGCGATCCTGAAGAAATGGGACCTGGAACTGGGCGCGATCAAGACCGTGACCATCAACGCCGGGAAATAACACGGTTCGTAGCAGCTGCCGAGCTTGCGAGGCTGCTGCTACGGGTGTTTCAACTATTAATTCTGGAGCGCCATACGATGTCCTCCTCGCTGCAACCCACCTGGCCCGACCAGCACCAGGCCTGCCTCGCCCTGGCCTTCGACCTCGATGGCCCCACCGGCGATGCCATGCTTAACGGCTCGATCTGGCGCAAGCCCGAGTATTTCGGTTTCGGCGGTTACGGCCCCTATCGGGCGCTGCCGCGGATTCTCGATCTGCTGGATGAGTTCCGCATCCCGACCACGTTTTTCGTTCCGGCCTGGGTCGTGGAGAACTGGCCGAAACAGTGCCAGGCGATTGTCGAGCGCGGGCATGAGGTGGCCTATCACGGCTACAAACACGAATCTTTTTACGCCCTGACGCTGGAGCAGCAGAAGGACGTGATGCACAAATCCCGCGAGGTGTTCTGGAAGTACCTGAACATCCGCGCTGAAGGTTTCCGCACGCCGTCCGGCGACTGGCGGGCCGAAACGCCGGCCATGCTGGTGGAAGCCGGTGTGACCTATTCCAGCAGCATGCGCGGCGATGACCGGCCCTACCTGGTCAAGGTGCCGGGCTTCGATACACCACTGGTGGAAATCCCCGGCCGCTGGGAAATGGACGACTACGCCTCCCTCGCCTACACCCGCGCACCGGACTTCCCTTCCGGGCTGGACCGAACCGCCAGCTACGAACTGACCCTCGATAACTGGTGCCGCGAGTTCGATGGCGCCATGGCTGAAGGGCTGTGCCTGACCACCCTGTTCCATCCCAAGATCACCGGCAAACCGGGCCGCATCCTGTTACTGGAAAAACTCTTCGAACACATGCGCCAACGCGATGACGTGTGGTTCGCCACCTGCCGCGATGTCGCCCACTGGTGGCTGAAGGAGCATCACCATGGCTGATTCCATTGTCTGGCCCAACGGCTACCGCTGCGCCGTGGTGCTGACCGTCGATTACAACGACATCCACGGCATCCTCACCCAGGCGCCGGAAGTCGCCGGGCGCGACAAGACCTTGTCGGTGTGGCGCTACGGCACCCAGCGCGGGGTCGAGCGTTTGCTTGGCGTGTTCGCAGAACTGGGGGTTTCCAGCAGCTGGTTCGTGCCCGGCATCGTTGCCGAGGAAAACCCGCAACACCTCCGGGCGATCCAGGCCGGCGGGCACGAGATTGCCTGCGCCGGCTACCGCCATCAGCACTACGACCACCTGACTCTGGCCGAGCAAAGCGCCGAAATCGCCAAGGGCTGCGCGGCCTTGAGCGCGCTGACCGGTCAGCGTCCGACAGGCTTTCGCATTCCCGCCGGCAATGGCGCACCCGGCTTCATCGAGGCGTTGCGCGAGCACGGTATCCGTTGGTCCTCGTCATGGCGCGGCGATGATTTGCCCTTCGCTCACCCGACGGCGCCCGAGGTGATCGAACTGCCGTTGCACTACGAACTGGAGGACGAGCCCTATTTCGCCTTCAACCTCAGCCCGGCGGTGCCACCGGCGCAATCGCGCATCGCCTCTTACAGCCACACCCTTGGCAATCTGAAGATGGACTTCGCCGGGTTTCACCGGTTCGGCTTGTGTTACGTGCTGCGGCTGCACCCGGAAATCATCGCCACGCCAGGGCGGATCGGCGTGTTGCGCGAGTTGCTGCAAAGCATTCAGCAGCACGATGACGTGTGGATCGCCACCGGTGCCGAAGTGGCTCAGTGGTGGGCAGAGTCGGCGGCGCCAGTGACCGAGGATCATCCGGCGGCTGTATATGAGCGGCATTATCGGGATTACGGCGTATGAAAGATCAGGCGGGCATGCGGATGGAGCGGTTGGCGCAGTTCTGCGTCGATACGCGCTTCGAAGATTTACCCGCCGCGTTGGTGGAGCAGGCCAAGCGGCACATTCTCGACACCTTCGGCGCAGCCCTGGCCGGGGCCGGCAGCGATGTCGCCAGACAGGCGCATCAGGTGTTCAAGGGGGAAGCCGGCAGCACGTTGGTCTGGGGCACCGATCAACGAGTCGGCGCGGCGCAAGCCGCCATGCTCAACGGTATCGCCGCGCATGCCCTGGAGCTGGACGATACCGGCGGCTGCGACCATTCCGGCGCGGTGGTGCTGCCGGCGGTGATGGCGGCGCTGTCGATGTCAACGAAGCCAGTAGACGGCCGCGAACTGATCACTGCGGTGGTGATCGGCTACGAAATCGGCCGTCGGGTGCTCGAAGCCTGCGGCAGTTACTCGGCCCATAACGGCGCCGGTTGGCACTCCACGGCGACGTGCGGAGYGTTTGGCGCGGCGGCGGCCAGTGCACGGATTCTGGGGCTGGATGCACAACAAACCTTGTCGGCACTGGGCATCGCCGGCAGCTTCAGTGGTGGTCTGTGGGCGTTTATCCATGACGGCTCGCAAAGCAAAAGACTCCACAGCGGACGCGCCGCCGAAGGTGGATTGCTGGCCGCGCGGTTTGCTCAACAAGGCATCACCGGCCCGACAAAACTGTTCGATGACGTCTGGGGCGGTTTCCTCAAGACCCTCGCGGCGGACACCGCCGCGCCCGAGGCGTTGGACGCCGAACTGGGCCACGTATGGAAACTCGCGCGCTGCTCGATCAAGCCCTATGCGGCTTGCCGTGGGACCCATTCGGCGATCGACGCATTGGGCCTGTTGCTCGATCAATTGCAGGTCAGCGCCGAGCAGGTCGAGGACGTTCAGGTATCGCTGTGCGGATTCCTTCAAGACATGTGCGGTGGCCAGGACGTCAGCACGTTGCCGGCGGCGCAGATGAGCCTGCGTTATGCCCTGGCGGCCCGGCTGCTCCATGGGCATTGCCGATTGGAAGCCTACGACGATGAACAGCGCCGCCACCCGCGGATTGCGCACTGGATGTCGCGTATTCGCCTTGAAGTCGACCCGCAACTGTCCGAGGATGGCGAGCCTATGGTCAGCGTGCGGACCGTGGACGGTCGGCAAGCAAGCCTGTGCGTTGAGGTGCCGTTGGGGGCGCCGGGCAATCCGCTGAGTGATGGGGCGCTGGAGGAGAAATTCTTCAGCCTGGCCGAGCGGGTGATACCGCTACAGCAGGCAAAAGAGCTGCTGGAGCAGTTGTGGCGGCTGGAAGAACTGGAGTCGGTTCGGGCGCYTGATCGGTGGCTGAGTTGAGCCTGGCGTTGCGCGTCGAACACCACAGAATCTGAATAAGGACATTTGCCCCATCGTGGCCACTTACTCCCTCGTTATCCGCCGGCTGATGATCTGCTCGCTGACCATCGTCGTCAGTCGCGCCATCACCAGCCCGTTGCTCACGCTGTTCCTGAGCACCAAGCTCGGCCTCAACCAACAGGACGTCGGCCTGCTGCTCGGGATTGCGGTGTTCATCGCCACCCTGCTCGCGCTCTATGGTGGTTACATCATCGACCGCCTCGAAAAGCGTCGGCTGTTGATCCTGGCCATGCTCTCCAGTGCCATCGGCTTCGTGCTGCTGACCTTTGCCGAAAACCTCTACCTGACCACCGCGACCCTGGTGATCACCGAAACCGCCTCGGCGCTGTTTCTGATCGGGTCCAAGGCGATTCTCAGCGACAACCTGCCCATGGGCCAACGCGCCAAGGCTTTTTCGCTGCGCTACACCCTGACCAACATCGGCTACGCCACCGGCCCGATGCTCGGCGTGGTGATCGCTGGCGTGTACCCGATTGCGCCGTTCCTGATCGCCGGCGGCATCGCGTTCTTCAGCATTTTCCTGATGAGCGGCATTCCCAAGGACCCGGCCCAGACATCCGCCATCGGCCAGCCCCAAAGCTTTCTCAAAACCCTGGTCACCCTGAAAAACGACCGCACGCTGATCATGTTCACCTGCGGCTGCCTGCTCAGCACCGTGGTCCACGGTCGTTTTACCTTGTACCTGTCGCAATACCTGCTGGTGACCCACGACTCCAAACGAGCGCTGGAAACCATGGCCGCCCTGCTCGCCTGCAACGCCATCAGCGTGATCCTGCTGCAATACCAGATCGGCCGGTTTCTCAAACGCGAACAACTGCGTTACTGGATTGTCGGCGGCAGCAGCCTGTTCATCCTCGGCTTGATCGGTTTCAGCCTGGCCGACAGCCTGGTGAGCTGGTGCATCGCAATGTTCATTTTCACCCTCGGCGAAATGATCATATACCCGGCCGAATTCCTCTTCGTCGACACCCTGGCCCCGGAAGAACTGCGTGGCAGCTACTACGGCGCGCAGAACCTCGCAGCCCTCGGTGGTGCGCTGAGCCCGGTGATCTGCGGCTTCTTGCTGATGCACATGCCCGCGCCCACCATGTTCTACGCCCTGAGCGCGTTGACGGCGATGGGTGGTTTTCTCTGTTTCATGAGCGGTCGACGCGTCGCGATACTGCAAAAATAATGCATTGAAGCTGCATTAATATGAATTTGTCAGTATCGGTAATGACCGGCACACTGTGCGCCGTTCCTCCCCCAATAGTTGGAACCACTTCAAGGGCTTTCCGGGTATCCGGACAAGCCTTTTTTTTGCCCTGGTTTTTGTCAAAGGATCGATGTTCGTCATGCTCGCTCACTGGTTGCCCGCCGCCATCAACACCCGCCCCTCCGAATGGAGCCGTGCCGCCATCGGCATGGCCATGGGGACGATGTTCAGTGTCTGGTTGTGCGGCCAGGTGTTCGGCATCGACGTGGCGCTGCATCTGATAGGTCCGTTGGGCGCGTCGGCGGTATTACTGTTCGCCGTGTCCTCGGGTGCGCTGGCCCAGCCGTGGTCGATTCTTGGCGGTTACCTTTGCGCGGGGGTGATCTCGCTGCTGGTCGCTCACGTACTCGGCCGCACCCTCGGCAGCGCCTGCCTCGCGGCGGGCATGGCGCTGATTCTGATGTGCTGGCTGCGTTGCCTGCACCCACCCGCCGGGGCGCTGGCGCTGCTGATGGTGCTGGCAGACCCGACGACCATCGCCATGGACTGGAAAGCCCTCGGCCCGGTAATGCTCAGTGGCTCGACGATGCTGCTCAGCGCGTTGGCGTACAACAACTTCACGCGCATTCGTTACCCCAAGCGTCCCGCCGAACCGGCCCCGCTAATGCCCGCGGCCGACAGCCAGGCGATCACCGCCGAAGATCTGCGACGGGCACTCGCCGACATGGAGGCCTTTTACGACGTCACCCCTGAAGACCTCGAGCAGTTGATTCATGCCAGTGAATTGCATGCCAAGCGCCGCAGTATCGGTGAAGTGCTGAGCAGCAGAACCTGAAGGCATCTTTGTGGCGAGGGGGCTTGCCCCCGTTGGGTCGCGAAGCGGCCCCAAAACCTGCTAACGAGTTTTTCCAGGCATACCTCATTGCCCTTATCTGCGGCTGCTGCGCAGTCGAACGGGACGGTGCGGCGATCCGACAAGCCCCCTCGCCACAAATTCAAGGTTGATTCAAAACGGAGTCAGGCTGCCGAAGGCTGCGATCTTTTGATTTTGCACTAAGGTAAAAATGCAGAAAGAACCTGCACGTATCTCGGTTGTACAGGGCAAATTTGCACTGTTACGATCCTGCATCGCTCGCGCGCGAGCTTCTCAATAAAGAACAATAAAAGCAGGGAGTTAGTGATGACTGCTCAGGTTTCATCCCCGGGGACACCGTCCATGGATGCCACGCAAAACGAAGTGTTGGCCGAGGTTCGCAATCACATCGGTCACCTGACCCTCAACCGCCCCGCCGGCCTCAACGCCATTACCCTGGACATGGTCCGCAGCCTGCAACAGCAACTCGATGCCTGGGCACAGGATCCGCAGGTGCATGCGGTAGTGTTGCGCGGTGCTGGCGAGAAAGCCTTCTGTGCCGGCGGCGATATCCGCTCGCTGTACGACAGCTTCAAAAGCGGCGACACGCTGCACGAAGATTTCTTCGTCGAGGAATACGCCCTCGACCTCACGATCCATCACTACCGCAAACCGGTCCTGGCCTTGATGGACGGCTTTGTCCTGGGCGGCGGCATGGGGCTGGTGCAAGGCGCCGATTTGCGGGTGGTCACCGAGCGTAGCCGTCTGGCGATGCCGGAAGTGGCCATCGGTTATTTCCCGGACGTCGGCGGCAGCTACTTCCTGCCGCGCATTCCCGGTGAGCTGGGCATCTATCTCGGCGTCAGCGGGGTGCAGATCCGCGCCGCCGATGCGCTCTATTGCGGCCTGGCCGACTGGTATCTGGAGAGCGCCAGACTGGGCGAGCTGGACGAGCGACTCGACCATCTGGAATGGCACGACACCCCGCTCAAGGACCTGCAAGGCGCGCTGGCGAAACTCGCCGTGCAGCAACTGCCGGTAGCGCCGCTGGCGGCGCTGCGGCCGGTCATCGACCACTTCTTCGCCCTGCCCGATGTGCCGAGTATGGTGGAACAACTGCGTGCAGTGACCGTCGCCGACAGCCATGAGTGGGCCATGGCCACCGCCGACTTGCTGGAAAGCCGTTCACCGCTGGCCATGGGCGTGACCCTGGAAATGCTGCGGCGCGGTCGGCACCTGAGCCTGGAGCAGTGCTTCGCCCTCGAACTGCACCTGGATCGCCAGTGGTTCGAACGTGGCGACCTGATCGAAGGCGTGCGCGCCTTGCTGATCGACAAAGACAAGAACCCGCGCTGGAACCCGCCGACCTTGCAGGCGCTGGACGCCGAGCACGTCGCGAGTTTTTTCACCGGGTTTGACCAGAGCGGGAGCTGAGCCATGCACGATATCGAATTGAGCGAAGAACAAGTGATGATCCGCGACATGGCCCGGGATTTTGCCCGCGGCGAAATCGCGCCCCACGCACAAGCCTGGGAAAAGGCCGGCTGGATCGATGACGGTCTGGTGGCAAAGATGGGGGAACTGGGGCTGCTGGGCATGGTGGTGCCCGAGGAATGGGGCGGCACCTATGTCGACTACGTGGCCTACGCGCTGGCGGTGGAAGAGATTTCCGCCGGTGACGGCGCCACCGGCGCGCTGATGAGCATCCACAACTCCGTGGGCTGCGGGCCGGTGCTGAATTACGGCACCGAAGAGCAAAAACAGCAATGGCTGCTGGACCTCGCCAGCGGCCAGGCCATCGGTTGCTTCTGCCTGACCGAACCGCAAGCCGGTTCCGAAGCCCATAACCTGCGCACCCGCGCCGAACTGCGCGACGGCCAGTGGGTGATCAACGGCGCCAAGCAATTCGTCAGCAACGGCAAACGGGCGAAGCTGGCAATCGTTTTCGCCGTGACTGATCCGGAGTTGGGCAAGCGTGGCATCTCGGCATTCCTGGTGCCGACCGAAACAGCGGGGTTCATCGTCGACCGCAGTGAACACAAGATGGGCATCCGCGCTTCCGACACCTGCGCCGTCACCCTGAACAACTGCACCGTCCCTGAAGCCAATTTGCTGGGTGAACGCGGCAAAGGCCTGGCCATCGCCCTCTCCAACCTCGAAGGCGGCCGTATCGGCATCGCTGCGCAAGCCCTGGGCATCGCCCGTGCGGCGTTCGAAGCGGCGCTGGCTTACGCGCGGGATCGGGTGCAGTTCGACAAGCCGATCATCGAACACCAGAGCATCGCCAATATGCTGGCCGACATGCAGACCCGACTGAACGCCGCGCGCCTGTTGATCCTGCACGCCGCGCGCTTGCGCAGTGCCGGCAAGCCGTGCCTGTCGGAGGCTTCACAGGCCAAGCTGTTTGCCTCGGAGATCGCGGAGAAAGTCTGCTCGTCGGCGATTCAGATTCATGGCGGGTATGGGTATCTGGAGGACTACCCGGTGGAGCGTTACTACCGGGATGCGCGGATCACGCAGATTTATGAAGGGTCGAGCGAGATACAGCGGATGGTGATTGCCCGGGAACTCAAGAACTACCTGATCTAAAAAGCTTCGCGGGCAAGCCTCGCTCCTACAGGGGAATGCATATCCTCTGTAGGCGCGAGCGGTGCGGCGATCCGACTTGCCCGCGAATACGTCCGTGAGAACGCTACATCACTTGCCTTGGAATTCGGCCTCACGCTTGGCAATAAACGCCGCCATCCCTTCCTTCTGATCCTGCGTGGCAAACGCCGCATGGAATACCCGGCGTTCAAAACGCACGCCTTCCGACAGGCTGACTTCAAAGGCGCGGTTGACGCTTTCCTTGATCATCATCGCAATCGGCAGTGATTTCTTCGCAATCAGCGCCGCGACTTTCAGCGCTTCGTCCACCAGATCATCCGCCGGCACGATGCGCGCCACGATCCCGCAACGCTCGGCTTCCACCGCATCGATCAAGCGCCCGCTCAAGCACATTTCCATGGCCTTGGCCTTGCCCACGGCGCGGGTCAGGCGCTGGGTGCCGCCCATGCCCGGCAAGACGCCGAGGTTGATTTCCGGTTGGCCGAACTTTGCATTGTCGCCGGCCAGGATGAAGTCGCACATCAGCGCCAGTTCACAGCCACCGCCCAAGGCGAAACCGTTGACCGCGGCAATGATCGGCTTGCGGCGGTTGGCCACGCGATCGCTGTCGCTGAACAGGTCGTCGAGGTAGATCTGCGGGTAGGTCAGCTCGGCCATTTCCTTGATGTCGGCACCGGCGGCGAAGGCTTTTTTCGAGCCGGTCAGCACGATGCAACCGATGTTCGAATCGGCTTCCAGGCCATCGAGGGCGTGGTTCAGTTCACTGACGATTTGGGCATTCAACGCGTTCAAGGCTTGCGGACGGTTGAGGGTGATCAGGCCGACACGGCCGTGGGTTTCCAGCAAAATCGTTTCGTAGTTCAGCTCTTTATTGCTCACAGACGGGACTCCTTCTCAAAGATTGCGCGAAATGACCATGCGCTGAATGTCGCTGGTGCCTTCGTAGATCTGGCACACCCGCACGTCGCGGTAGATACGCTCCAGCGGGAAGTCGTTCAGGTAACCGTAACCGCCAAGGGTTTGCAACGCCGAGGAACAAACCTTTTCGGCCATTTCCGAGGCGAACAGTTTTGCCATCGACGCTTCGACCAGCGCCGGTTTGCCGCTGTCGCGCAATGCCGCCGCGTAATGCACCATCTGCCGGGCCACGGCGATCTGGGTGGCCATGTCGGCCAGGCGGAACGCTACCGCCTGGTGCTCGATGATCGGCTTGCCGAAGCTCTCGCGTTCGCGGGCGTAGTCGCGGGCCGCTTCGAATGCGGCGCGGGCCATGCCCACCGATTGCGAGGCGATGCCGACACGTCCGCCTTCGAGGTTAGCCAGGGCGATCTTGTAACCTTCGCCCTCCTCACCCAGTCGATTGGCCACCGGCACTTTCACATCCTCGAAGAGGATCTGGCAGGTATCGGAGGCATGTTGACCGAGCTTGTCTTCGACCCGCGCGACTTTATAGCCCGGCGAATCGGTGGGCACGATCAGCGCGGTGATCCCGCGTTTGCCGGCACTCGGGTCAGTCACCGCAAACACAATCACCACCCCGGCGTTTTGCCCGGAAGTGATGAACTGCTTGCAGCCGTTGAGCACGTAGTGATCGCCTTCCAGCCGGGCACGGGTTTTCAGGCTGCTGGCATCGGAGCCGGCTTGCGGTTCGGTCAGCGCAAACGCACCGAGCATCGCGCCGCCGGCCAGCGGTTTGAGGAAACGTTCTTTCTGGTCGTCGTTGCCGAACTTGAGGATCGGCACGCAACCCACCGAGTTGTGCACGCTCATGATGGTCGAGCAGGCGCCGTCGCCGGCAGCGATTTCTTCCAGGGCCATGGCGTAAGCCAGGTATCCGGTGTCACAACCGCCCCACTGCTCCGGCACCAGCATGCCGAAGAAGCCCAGGTCAGCCATCTCGCTGATGGCTTCCTTGGGGAAGCGATGTTCGCGGTCCCATTCGGCGGCGAACGGTTTCAGCCGTTCCTGGGCAAACTGCCGGGCCGCGTCGCTGATCTGAAGTTGTTCGTCGTTGGGGATCATGCCAAGTCCTTAAAATTCAAGTTGAAACGCAAGACCTGTGGGAGCCTTGTGGCGAGGGGGCTTGCCCCCGTTGGGCCGCGCAGCGGACCCAAGAATCTGCGAGCGCTGCGCACTCGAACGGGGGCAAGCCCCCTCGCCACAAAGCTCGCTCCCACAGGGATTGGCGTCAGCCTCAGTACAGGCATTCAACGGCCATGGCCGTCGCTTCGCCGCCACCAATGCAGATCGCTGCAACGCCACGTTTCAGGCCTTTCTGGCGCAGGGCCGAGAGCAAGGTCACGAGAATCCGCGCGCCGGATGCACCAATCGGGTGGCCCAAGGCACAGGCACCGCCGTGGACGTTGATCTTCTCGTGGGAGATTTCCAGCTTGGTCATGGTCACCAGGCTCACCACGGCGAAGGCTTCGTTGACTTCGAACAACTCGACTTCATCCAGCGACCAGCCGGTTTTCTTCATCAATTTCTTGATCGCGCCCACCGGTGCCACCGGGAACAGCCCCGGGGTGTCGGCGAACGCCGCGTGGCCATGAATCACTGCCAGTGGTTTCAAGCCTTGTTTCTCGGCTTCGGAACGGCGCATCAGCACCAATGCCGCGGCGCCGTCGGAAATCGAACTGGAGTTGGCCGCCGTCACCGTGCCGCCCTCGCGGAACGCCGGTTTCAGCGAAGCGATCTTGTCCAGTTTGGCTTTCGGCGGTTGTTCGTCGTGGCTGATCAGCACTTGCTGTTTGCCGACCGTCACGGTGAGCGGCACGATCTCGGCGTTAAAACTACCTTCCTCGATCGCCTGTTGGGCGCGGGTGGTCGACGCGATGGCAAACGCGTCCTGATCTTCACGGCTGAAGCCATTGGTCTCGGCGCAATCCTCGGCAAAGGTGCCCATCAGGCGGCCCTTGTCGTAGGCGTCTTCGAGGCCATCGAGGAACATGTGATCGAGCACCTGGCCATGGCCCATGCGGTAACCGCTGCGGGCGCGGTCCAGCAGGTACGGCGCGTTGGACATGCTTTCCATGCCGCCAGCGACCACCACGTCGGCGCTGCCGGCGATCAACATGTCGTGGGCCAGGATCGTCGCTTCCATGCCCGAGCCGCACATTTTGTTCAGCGTCGTGCAACGCGTCGACTTATCCAACCCGGCGCCCAGTGCCGCTTGCCGCGCCGGGGCCTGGCCGAGGCCGGCGGAGAGCACGCAGCCGAACAGCACTTCTTCGACGGATTCAGGGGCGATACCGGCGCGTTCGACCGCGGCACGAATCGCAGCAGCGCCCAGTTGCGGCGCGGTCAGGCTTTTCAGTTCGCCCTGGAAACCGCCCATCGGGGTGCGGACGGCGCTGACAATAACAATCGGATCGTTGGACAGTGTCATGACAAATACTCCTTATTTGGCGGCCATGCGCAAGGCACCGTCGAGACGGATCACCTCGCCGTTGAGCATGCTGTTTTCTATGATATGCCGGGCCAGCGCGGCGTACTCGCTCGGCTTGCCCAGGCGTGGCGGAAACGGCACCCCAGCGGCCAGTGAATCACGTACTTCCGGGGTCATGCCGGCCATCATCGGCGTTTCGAAAATGCCCGGTGCGATGGTCATCACGCGGATGCCGAAACGCGCCAGCTCACGGGCGGCAGGCAAGGTCAGGCTGGCAATCGCGCCTTTGGACGCCGAATACGCGGCCTGGCCAATCTGGCCGTCGAAGGCCGCCACCGAGGCGGTGTTGATGATCACCCCGCGCTCGCCGTCTGCATCGGCTTCAGTCTCGGCAATCGCCGCRGCAGCCAGGCGCAGCATATTGAAACTGCCGATCAGGTTGACGTTGATCACCTGGCTGAAACTGGCCAAGGCATGGGGGCCGGTCTTGCCGAGGATCTTCTCGCCACGCACGATGCCGGCGCAATTGACCAGGCCATTAAGGCCGCCAAACGCTTTGACCGTCGCCTGCACCGCCGCTTCGGCCGCCGCTTCATTGCTGATGTCGGCCACCACGCTTTGCGCGCCGAGACGTACAGCCTGCGCCGCGACGGCTTCGGCGTTCATGTCCACCAGCATCACCTTGGCGCCGGCGGCCACCAGCATTTCAGCGGTGGCGGCACCGAGGCCGGAAGCACCGCCGGTGACGAGAAAAACCTTGTTTTCGATCTGCATCATTGTTTCCTTGGATTCAAGCTGAAACGTTCTTCGCGGCGGCCTCTTGAGCCTTGGCGATTTCCTGGTTGCGCAAGATAAAGCGCTGCAATTTGCCGCTTGGGGTTTTCGGCAATTCACTGACAAATTCGATTTCACGGGGGTACGAGTGCGCCGCCAGACGCTTGCGTACGTGTTGCCGCAGCTCTTCGGCCAACGCAGGTTCGGCACGGTATTGCGGGCTGAGCACAACGAAGGCTTTCACCAGTTCGGTGCGCTCCGGGTCGGGCTTGCCGATCACCGCCGCCTCGACCACCGCCGGGTGTTCGATCAGCGCGCTTTCCACGTCGAACGGGCCGACGCGGTAGCCCGAGGTGGTAATCACGTCGTCGCTGCGGCCGACGAAGCTRATGCTGCCGTCCGGGTTCCACTCGACGGTGTCGCCGCTCAGGTAATAATTGCCGACGAACGCTTTGGTCGGTACGCCTTCGTAACCACCGAACCAGCACATCGGCGACTGGGTGCGATCGATGGCCAGGATTCCTGGCTGGCCGACGCCGAGTTCTTTGTATTCCTCATCCAGCACCACGATACGGTGGCCCGGCGAGGCAAAACCGGCGGCGCCCATGTGGATCGGATGTTCCAGGCCATGGTGATTGCACAGCACCATGCCCAGTTCGGTCTGGCCGTAATGGTCGTGAATCACCACACCGAGGTTGTCGGCGAACCAGCGGATCACTTCCGGATTCAGCGGCTCGCCGGCGCTGCTGACGATGCGCAGCTTGCCCTTGATCGAACGGGCGAATTCATCGCCACCGGCAATCAGCAAGCGATAGGCGGTCGGTGAGCCAGTGAGGTTGGTAATCCCGTATTTGTTGATCACCCGGCAGGTGCTTTCCAGGGTGAACGGGCCATCGTAAAAGGTGATCGGATGCCCCATCGCCATCGGCCCGGTGACACCGAAATAAATACCGTAGGCCCAACCCGGATCGGCGACGTTCCAGAAGGCGTCCTCGGGGCGCAGGTCTACAGCGTCGCGGGTGTAACTCTGGAACGCAACGATGGCCTTGAGCGGCACCGACAGCGCTTTCGACGGGCCGGTAGTGCCCGAGGTGAACATCAGCAGGAACGGGTCTTCGCCGGTCAGCAATACCGGTTCGCAGATGCTGGAGTAGTTGGCCAGTTCCGCCCAGAAACTGAAATCACCCCGAACAATACCTTGGCCTTTCGCGCCGCCGACGGTGACGATGGTCGGGCAGTCGGCCACTTCAGCCAGTTTCGGGCGATTGACCGCATCGGTGACCACCACTTTGGCGCCGGAACTGTTCAGACGGTGTTCGATGGCTTTGGGGCCGAAGGCGGTGAACAGCGGCTGATAAACCGCCCCGATACGCCAGGCGGCAAACACGGTGATCAGCAATTCGAAGTTGCGGGGCAGCAGGCCTGCGACCTTGTCGCCCTTCTTCACGCCCTGGGCCACCAGAAAGTTGGCGAAACGCGCGGCCTTGTCCTGCAAGTCGCTGAAAGTATAGGTCGCGCTGCTACCGTCGCGGCCTTCCCAGAACAGCGCAATGCGCCCCGGCAAGGCATGCCGGTCGCAACACTCGACGCAGGCGTTGAGCGCTGTCAACGACCCTGTGAGCGCGGCATCGACGGTGTGCTGATAATTGAACTGTGACGTAGCAGACAAGTAATCGCGCATTGCCAGAATCCCTCTGTATTTTTATTAGGTTGGGGGAACCGTAATCAACAGGGAAATACTCGCTCTGCGCGGGGAGCGGGACAATGGTCAAAGCTATCAAGTTGCGTGACTGGTTTGGCCAAGGTTCGAGGGCGTGCCCGCGATGACGTCAGCACCCCAGGATCCGGATCAGTCCGCCTCGTTCAGAATCAAACTCCGATAATGCCCAGGATTGGACCCCGACCATTTGCGAAACGCCTTGTAGAACGAGCTGGCATCGGCAAACCCCAAACGGGTGGCGATTTCAGCGAAGCTGATGGCCGGCTCGGCCAGCCAGACGATGGCCAGTTCCTTGCGCACGCTGTCCTTGAGCCCCTGATACGTCTGCCCTTCTTCGGCCAGGCGGCGGCGCAACGTTGAGGCCGACATGCACAGTTGCTGCGCCAGCGCTTCGGTTTCCGGCCAGCGCTCGGCGGGCAATTGCCGCAGATCGTGCTTGATCCGGCTGGCCAGGCTCTCGGGGTCGCGGTACTTGACCAGAATGTTCGCCGGTGCATGGGCCAGAAAGCGCTTGAGCTCTTCAGCGCTGCGCTTGATCGGCAAATCCAGGCAGTCGGCGGAGAAAATCATCCGCGTGCGCGGCCGGTCGAATCGCAGGTTCTCGGAAAACATCACCCGATAGTCATCGCAAAAATCCGGCTCCGGGCAACGCAACTCGATGGCCAGGATCGGAATCCGCCGCCCCGCCAGCCAGCAAGCAACTCCGTGCACGATCATCCAGTAAGTGAAATAGGTGAAGGCGCGGCGTGGTTCTTCGTCCTCCTCCAGCAGGACGATTTCCGCCAGGCTTTGCTGGCGAACCAGTTGTGCGGGCAGGCGTTCGAGCATCAACGACAGAAAGCTCAGGCCCGAGGTCAGCCCGACGGCCAGGCTCGGCTGAACCATGGAGCAGCGACAGAGAAACTCCAGGCTGCCGGACTTGAGCTTGCGTGGGTCCATGCCAAAAAACTCATCGTCCCCACGCCGGGCCAGCAAACGCCACAGGCGCGCATAGGCGGCGGCCGGGACACGCGCGTCGGTGCTGTCCAACAGCGCTGGATCGATGCCGACCTTGTTCAACACCTCTGCGGTGGCAGCGCCAGGGGCGCAACTTTGCAACAGCGCTTCACGCACCAGTTGAATGGCGATGGTGTCTTTTTCCGACATTGACCGGGGTGAGCCTTGTTATTGGAGTGGTGGGCATATTAGCGCACCGCTCGCTCCTAAGGGATGGTGGGATCTTCAGGGTTGTTCAGCTTAGGTTCAGGCAATTAGCAATAACTACCATATGAGAATGAGTTTCATCATGTTACAAATTAGCACCCTATCTAATTACTCCCCGGTGCTGAATGCTCGTTCCTTTTCTGATCATGCTGCGCGAAGGCATCGAAGCCGCGTTGATCGTTGGCATTATCGCCAGTTACCTCAAGCAGACCGGTCGTGGCCAATGGATGCCGGCAGTGTGGGTCGGTGTATTCCTCGCCGCCGCGCTGGCCCTGCTGGTCGGCGGTGGCCTGGAACTGATCAGTGCTGAATTCCCGCAAAAGCAGCAAGAGCTGTTTGAAGGTGTGGTCGGTTTGCTGGCCGTCGGCATTCTCAGCTCCATGGTGTTCTGGATGCGCAAGGTGGCGCGTTCGATCAAGCATTCGCTGCACGTTTCCCTCGATCAGGCGCTGACCGGCTCCAGGCATCAAGTGACCGCGCTGATCGCCATGGTGTTTTTCGCCGTCGCCCGGGAAGGCCTGGAAACAATGTTCTTCCTGCTCGCCGTGTTCCAGCAAAGCGAAGGCCCGGCCGCACCGCTCGGCGCCCTGCTCGGCCTGGCCCTGGCGATCATCGTCGGCTTCCTGATCTACACCGGCAGCCTGCGCCTGAATCTCTCGGCGTTCTTGCGCTGGACCGGTCTGTTCATTCTGGTGGTAGCCGCCGGGATTCTCTCCAACTCGGTGCAAGCCCTGCATGAAGCCGGCGTGTGGAATCACCTGCAAACCGTGCTCTTCGATTTCAGTGCCACGCTGCCGATGGACGGCCCGCTGGGCTCGGTGCTGGCCGGCATGTTCGGCTACCAGGACGCGCCGACCGTCAGCACCCTCGGGGCGTATCTGCTTTATCTGTTGGTGGCGCTGGTGATGTTTTTTCTCCCGGCGGCCACGCCCGCGCAAACACCCTCTTCCGTTTCCAGCCAATAAGGGCCTTCATGTCAACGCCAGTTCCTCCAGTGGCTTCACCTCCGCGCGCCTTGCGCTGGGCGGTAGCCGGATCGGTGATCGTGATGATCGCCGCCGGTGGCCTGTTCTACTACGCCTCGAAAATGGCCGCCGCCAAGCGCCAGAGCAACCACGACCAAGTGCTGGTCACCCTTCACCCGCACAGCTGCGAACCGAATGCGCTGACGGTTCCGGCCGGTCGCACCAGTTTCCGTATCGTCAACCGCTCGGACCGTGCCGTCGAATGGGAAATTCTTGACGGCGTGCTGGTGGTCGAAGAGCGGGAGAACATCGCCCCTGGCCTGAGCCAGGTGATCAACGCCAACCTGTTGCCCGGCGACTACACCATCACCTGCGGCTTGCTGAGCAACCCGCGCGGCACCTTGCATGTCACCCCAACCGCCGCGTCCGATGCGGCGACCAAGGCGCGTCCCTCGATGGTGGCGTTCATTGGCCCATTGTCGGAATTTCGCGTGTACCTGAGCAGCCAGAGCACCGCCTTGATCAAAGCCGTCGCCGCGCTTGAGCAAGCGATCGAGGCCGGCGACCTGAGCCAGGCACAAGCCTTGTATGTGCCGGCTCGTGCGGCCTATCAACGGTTGGCTCCAGCAGTCCAGCGCCTGGCGGAGCTGGACAACGCGATCAATGCCCGCGCCGATTACTTCGATAAGCGCGAGCAGGATCCGGGCTTCGTCGGCTTCCACCGCCTCGAATACGCGCTGTTCCAACAACGCAACCTCGACGGTCTGACGCCTGTTGCACAACGGCTGAGCATCGATGTCGCCAATCTCAAACAGCAACTGCTGGCCCAGTCGCTACCACCGGAACAACTGGTGAGCATGCTGGTGCGCAACCTCAACAGCCTCGCCGAGGTACGCGCCAGCAGCGGCGAAGAAGAACGCTACAGCCACTCCGACCTGAACGGTTTCGCCGCCAACCTCGACGCGACCCGCAAAGTCGTCGACCTGTTGCGGCCGTTGCTGAGCAAACCTGCCGCTGAACTACTGGCGAAAATCGACAGCGCGGTCACGGCCTTCGACGCCGAACTCAACGGTTTCAAGGTCAAGGATGGCTACGCCAGCTACGACACTGTCAGCGCCGAACAGCGCAAACGTATCGCCGACAAGGCCAAGGTTCTGGCCGATGCACTCGATGGAATCGATCCCGCCCTTGGCCTTTCCGGCCTGTAAGCAGAAGACCTCAGACAGATGAACGACTCAGAACAGTTTTCAGCACAACGCCGTCGTGTATTGATGGGTATGGGAGCCGCCGGTGTGGCGATAGCCGGTTCGGCCCTGAGTTGCCCGGTCATGGCCGCGACCCCGGCGCAAGTCACCGAAGCACCGAGCAGCGACAAGACCGAGGACCGCCACGCCTTCCACGGCCAGCACCAGACCGGCATCGTCACCCCGCGCCCAACATCCGGCATGCTGGTGTCGTTCGACGTATTGGCCAGCGACCGCGCAGATCTGGAGCGGCTGTTTCGCACGCTCAACGAGCGTATCGCGTTCCTGATGCAGGGCGGTCCGGTGGCGCAGGTCGACCCCAAACTGCCGCCGCTGGACTCGGGGATTCTTGGCCCGGTGGTTACACCGGACAACCTGACCATCACCGTATCGGTGGGCGAGTCGCTGTTCGACGAGCGCTTCGGTCTGGCCGGCGCCAAGCCCAAACGGCTGATCCGCATGGTCGGTTTCCCCAACGACGCACTGGAGGCCGACTGCTGCCACGGCGACCTTAGCCTGCAGTTCTGCTCCAACACCGCCGACACCAACATCCACGCCCTGCGCGACATCGTGAAAAACCTGCCGGACCTGTTGCTGGTGCGCTGGAAACAGGAAGGCAGCGTACCTCCGCAAGCCCCGACGAAACCCGGTGTGCCGGCGCAAAGCGCACGCAACTTTCTGGGTTTTCGCGACGGCTCGGCCAACCCCGACTCCAACGACGCCAAGGCCATGGACAGCATCGTCTGGGTCCAGCCCGGCAGCGACGAACCGGCCTGGGCGGTCAACGGCAGCTACCAGGCGGTGCGGATCATCCGCAACTTCGTCGAGCGCTGGGACCGCACGCCGCTGCAAGAACAGCAAAGCATTATCGGCCGGGTCAAGAGCACCGGTGCACCGATGGATGGTGCGCATGAAACCCAAGTCCCGGATTACGCCAAAGACCCGGAAGGCAAGCTGACCAAACTCGACGCCCATATCCGCCTGGCCAACCCGCGCACCGCGGCAACCCAGGCCAACCTGATCCTGCGCCGACCGTTCAACTACTCCAACGGCGTGAACAAGAACGGTCAGCTGGACATGGGTTTGCTGTTCATCTGTTACCAGGCGGATTTGCAAAAAGGCTTCATCACCGTGCAGACCCGACTCAATGGCGAGCCGTTGGAGGAATACCTGAAACCGGTTGGCGGCGGGTACTTCTTCACCCTGCCGGGTGTGACCGGCGACAAGGACTTCATCGGCCGCTCGCTGCTCAACGCTACACAACCCAAAGCCTCAGTCTGACCCTTACCACTCCACGGAACCGTCCCATGAAAAAGTCGCCTCTCGCGTTACTGCTGACCCTTGGTTTGCTCAACACCCCGTTTTCGGCTTTCGCGGCGACGGCGCCACTGGAGTTGGTGGGGCCGATCTCTGACTACAAGATCTACGTCACCGAACAACTGGATGAACTCGCCAGCCACACTCAGCAATTCACCGATGCAGTGAAAAAAGGCGACCTGGCCACCGCGAAAAAGCTCTACGCACCGACCCGCGTCTATTACGAGTCGATCGAACCGATTGCCGAGTTGTTCAGTGACCTCGATGCGTCCATCGACTCGCGGGTCGACGACCACGAAAAAGGCGTGAAGGCCGAAGACTTCACCGGTTTCCATCGCATCGAATATTCATTGTTTTCAGAGAACAGCACCCAGGGTCTGGACAAGCTGGCTGACGGCTTGAACAAAGACGTGAAAGACCTGCAAACCCGCGTCGCCGGCCTGACCTTCCCACCTGAAAAAGTCGTCGGCGGCGCAGCTGCGCTGCTTGAAGAAGTGGCCGCCACCAAGATATCCGGCGAGGAAGATCGCTACAGCCACACCGACCTCTATGATTTCCAGGGCAACATCGACGGCGCGAAGAAAATCGTCGACCTGTTCCGTCCGCAGATCGAGAAGCAAGACGCGGCATTCATGGCCAAAGTCGACAAGAACTTCGCTACGGTGAACAAGACGTTAGCCAAGTACAAAACTACAGGGGGTGGTTTTGAAACGTATGACAAGGTGAAGGACAGCGACCGCAAAGCGCTGGTCGGGCCGGTGAATACCTTGGCTGAGGACTTGTCGATGTTGCGGGGGAAGTTGGGGTTGAACTGAATATCGGCGTTGTCTGTGAAAAGATCGCAGCCTTCGGCAGCGCCCACAGGCGCGGAGCTGCCGAAGGCTGCAATCTTTGCTTTTGAACCCTACAAAATCCGATACAACAACCGCTCAATCCTGACGCGACTCACACGCTTGAGAAACTTGGCCACCCCCGCCGGGTAATCCGGCAGCGTTTGCAGATCCAGGTAACGCTCAATACGGCGGGTGTGCTGGAAAATCTCCGCCAGTTCCTTGCCACGCGGCTCCAGCAACTCGCCTTTCGGATCATCAATCAGCAACGCGTTTTCCAGGTCGAGACGGAACGCCCGTGGATTGAGATTGTTGCCGGTCAGCAAGGTGTAGCGCTGATCGATCCACATGCCCTTGAGGTGATAGGTGTTGTCGCCGTCCTTCCACAGATGCAGGTTCAGCTTGCCGCTGTCGATGTTGCGCTGATGACGCTTGGCGAAACGTCGCAGGCTGATTTCGTAGAGGTATGGCAGCGCCGCGATCACCTTGAACGGCTCACTGGGCGGGATGTAGAAATCGTTGGCGGTCTTGTCGCCGACGATGATGTCGATCTTCACGCCGCGAGCCAGGGCCCGATTGATTTCCCGGGTCACCGCCAGCGGCAGGTTGAAGTACGGCGTGCAGATGGTCAGCTGATGCTGCGCGCTGGCGATCAGCTCGCAGATGACTCGACTCAACGGGTTGTTCTTGCCCACACCGAGCAACGGACTGACCGATAAACCGCCCTTTGCCGTGCTGCCCGCCGTGGTGTCGTACGCCGCGTGCTTGAGACGGCTGCGCAGGTCGCCGATGTCGTGGCGCAGACTGCGGGTGGTCGGCAGGTTCGGCAGGTCTAGGCGATGCACCGCTTTGGAGGTGATCAAGCCGTGCTGGATCAAGTGATGCATCGAATCGGCGAGCGCCTGATTCTGCAGCAGGTGATAACGGTCGAAGCGGTACTTGTCGAATTTGTGCAGGTAAACGTTGTTCAGGCTCGCGCCGCTGTAGATCACGCAATCGTCGATCACGAAGCCTTTCAAATGCAGTACGCCGAACAGTTCGCGGGTCTGCACCGGCACGCCGTACACCGGCACTTCGCTTTCGTGGGTGCGGGTGGTTTCCTGATACCAGGCCGAGTTGCCCGGTTGCTTGCCGGCACCGATCAAGCCGCGCTGGGCGCGCAGCCAGTCCACGACCACCACCACGTCCAGTTCCGGACGTGCCAGTTTGGCCGCGTGCAGCGCATCGAGGATTTCCTGGCCGGCCTCATCCTGTTGCAGGTACAGCGCAACGATGTAGATACGCCGGGTCGCCTGAGCGATTTTTTCCAGCAGGCAACGACGGAACTCGGCAGCGCCAGAGAGGATGGTGACGGCATCGGCGGTCAGCGGAAAACTGCGCAATTTAGGCAGCAGAGAACGTTTGAAAAGCAACGGCATAGGGCTCGCAAAGGGTCGAATCCGAAGAGCCTGAGAGCTTACACCATGGATGGGTTTGGGTCTTGTTACTGTCTGTAAAGACCTCTTCGCGGGCAAGCCTCGCTCCTACGGTTTTTCGTCGTTTGGAACACAAATCCTGTAGGAGCGAGGCTTGCCCGCGAAGGCAATTTCATAGGCGCTACAAATAACTACTTGACCATGAAGAACGATCATTCTACTGTTAGCCGCATGAACGAAATCACTAGCAATGACACACGCGACATCATTCTGGATGTCACCGAAAAGTTGATCTACAAAAGTGGCATCGCTGCCACCGGCATGGATCTTCTGGTGAAAACCGCCGGCGTCTCCAGAAAAAGTATTTACCGCTACTTCGCCAACAAGGAGGAGCTTGTCGTCGCGGCCCTGCAACGCCGCGATGAGCGCTGGATGCACTGGTACCGGAGCGAAGTCGGCACGGCCCAAACCCCGGCCGAGCGGCTGCTCAACCTGTTTACCGTGCTCAAGGCCTGGTTCGTCTCCGAAGGCTTCCGCGGCTGCGCATTCATCAATACCAGCGGCGAAACCGGCGACCCGCAAGACCCGGTTCGCCTGGTCGCCAAAGACCACAAACAGAAGCTGCTCGACTACGTGCGCGAGCTCTGTACCGAACATGGCGCAACAGACCCGGAGACGCTGGCCAGACAGCTGCTGATCCTGATCGACGGCGCCATTACCGTAGCGCTTGTGATGGGTGATCACAGTGCCGCCGATAATGCGCAATGCATGGCGCGAAAGTTATTGGACCTGTAACACTTTAAATAAGCCCGACAACTTGCTTGAACGTTAATTTGATAGGGAGACTTAATATGTCTACTGCCGAAGTTCGTCCGCCATTGCCGCCGTTTACCCGTGAATCGGCCATCGAAAAAGTTCGCCTGGCCGAAGATGGCTGGAACTCCCGTGACCCGGAACGGGTGTCTCTTGCCTACACCCTGGACACCCAGTGGCGTAACCGCGCCGAGTTCGCCCACAACCGCGAAGAAGCCAAAGCTTTCCTGACCCGCAAATGGGCCAAGGAACTGGACTACCGGCTGATCAAGGAACTCTGGGCCCACGGTGACAACCGCATCGCCGTGCGTTACGCCTACGAATGGCACGACGATTCGGGTAACTGGTTCCGTTCCTACGGCAACGAAAACTGGGAGTTCGACGAGAACGGCCTGATGTTCAACCGCTACGCCTGCATCAACGACCTGCCGATCAAGGAAAGCGAGCGCAAATTCCACTGGCCACTGGGTCGCCGGCCGGATGATCACCCCGGGTTGTCTGACCTAGGTCTGTAACATCACCTCACCGATCGTTCCCACGCTCTGCGGGGTAATGCCGCCACGGACGCTCCGCGTCCGCCGTGACGCAGAGCGTCACAAGATGCATTCCCACGCGGAAGCGTGGGAACGATCGGCTCAGGTCGCCGCAGAAGTTGGATATGAGTAAGATACCGGCCTTTCCCCGCAGCCCTCTTCTGCGCCCTGCCGAATAAGCCCCATTCCATGCCTTTCGAACTCAGCGTTGACCTCACTACCCTGGCCGTTCTGGCTCTCGTCGCTTTCATTGCCGGTTTCATCGACGCCATCGCCGGTGGTGGCGGTCTGTTGACCACCCCGGCACTGCTGACCGCCGGCCTGCCGCCGCATCTGGTGCTGGGCACCAACAAACTCAGTTCGACCTTTGGCTCGGCCACCGCCAGCTTCACCTTCTACCGCCGCAAGCTGTTCCATCCACGGCAGTGGATGCACGCCATCGTCGGCACGTTGGTTGGTGCGCTCAGCGGCGCCATCGTCGCTCATTATTTGCCGGCGGAATGGCTGAACAAGATGCTGCCGGTAATTGTGTTCGCCTGCGGCCTGTACCTGTTGTTCGGCGGCACACCGAAAGCGCCGCTGGACAGCGATGCACCCATCAAGAAAAAGTGGCAATCGAGCCAAGGCTTCAGCCTCGGTTTCTATGACGGCGTGGCCGGCCCGGGAACGGGGGCGTTCTGGACCGTCAGCAGCCTGCTGCTCTACCCCATCGACCTGGTCAAGGCCAGCGGCGTGGCGCGCAGCATGAACTTCGTCAGCAACATTGCAGCGCTGTCGGTGTTCATCTTTTCCGGGCAAGTGGACTGGATTATCGGCCTGAGCATGGGCCTGTCGGTGATGGTCGGCGCCTTCTTCGGCGCGCGCACCGCCATCAGCGGCGGTGCGAAATTCATTCGTCCGGTGTTCATTACGGTGGTGCTCGGCCTGACCGTGCGCCTAGCCTGGCAGCACTGGTTCAGCGTGGCCTAAGCGCCGCGCCACGTAGACGTCGATCAGGTAGCGGGCAATCGAGCGTGACGCCGGCAACGGCGGCAGCTCGTGCACGTTGAACCACTGGGCGTCTTCGATCTCGTCTTCCTGACAGACAATCTCGCCACCGGCGTACTCGGCATGAAAACCGAGCATCATCGAATGCGGGAACGGCCAGCACTGACTGCCCATGTACTGGATGTTCTTGACCTCGATCTGCACCTCTTCGCGAACCTCGCGAATCAGGCAATCTTCGGCCGACTCACCCGGCTCGGCAAACCCCGCCAACGTGCTGTAGACCCCGGTGACAAAACGCGGCGAACGGGCCAGCAGAACCTCGTCGCCACGGGTCACCAGCACAATCATGCTTGGCGAAATACGCGGGTAGCTGCGTAAATCGCATGGCTCGCAGTACATTGCCCGCTCGCGCGGCACCTGGATCATCGCCTGCCCGCAGTTGCCGCAAAAACGGTGCTCACGGGCCCAGGTACCGATTTGCGCGGCATAGCCCAGAACCTTGTAGACGGTGTGATCGCCATCGAGCATGAACGCCCGCAGGCCTTTCCAGTTACAACCCGGCACGTCGCTGTGACTGCGCAGTTCCAGCAGGTACACCGGTTCGCCATCCAGGTGACCGATGCCGTGCTCGGCAAGAACCGACAAGTCCTGACGCTTGAGCCATTCCCGTGGAAACAGGGCGCCATTGTCATCGAACAAAAAGCCTTCGGGGCTGCGCGCCACGGCCCAGCCGCCGGGTTGATCGGTGTCCAGTACT
The DNA here is from genome assembly GCF_056396925.1 of Pseudomonas sp. 05N433. NCBI lineage: Bacteria > Pseudomonadati > Pseudomonadota > Gammaproteobacteria > Pseudomonadales > Pseudomonadaceae > Pseudomonas > Pseudomonas sp. 05N433. The sequence continues at coordinate 70,559 of NZ_JBFTML010000046.1, forward strand.
GCAGTGGTCCAGCGTGAAGTCATGGTTAATCAATCCAGAAATTCGGGTTTCTGTTTGCTCATATGGGCGGCCATGGCCACGCGCAGATCGGTGGACTGCAGCATGGCGGCGTTCCACGTGGCGACGTATTCAAGGCCGTCGTCGATGCGATGGTCGCGCATGTAGCTGATCATCTCTTTGGTACCGGTGATGGCAATCGGCGACTTGCTGGCGATTTCGCGGGCAATCCCCATCACGCCTTCAAGCAGGCTGGCGGTGTCGCTGTAGACGCGATTGACCAGGCCAATGTTACGCGCTTCTTCGGCGCCAAAGGTGCGACCAGTGTAAGCCAGTTCACGCAGCATGCCGTCACCGATGATCCGCGGCAAGCGTTGCAAAGTGCCAACATCGGCCGCCATGCCGATATCGATTTCCTTGATGGAAAATTGCGCGTCCTCAGCCGCGTAACGCATGTCGCAGGCCGAAATCAGATCGATGGCGCCACCCAGGCAATAACCCTGCACCGCCGCCAGCACCGGTTTGCGGCAGTTGTCGACGGCGTTGAACGACGCTTGCAGCGCCAGGATCTTGCGCCGCAGCAGGCGCGCATTGCGGCCGACGTCCTTGCCCAGTTCATTGGCCACACCGGCGAGCATCATCAGGTCGATACCGGAAGAAAAATGCTTGCCGGCGCCACTGAGCACCACCACCCGGACTTCATCGGTATCGTCGATCCACTGGAAAATCTCGATGATCTCGCTCCAGAACGCGGCGTTCATCGAGTTGATCTTGTCCGGACGGTTGATCTGCACATGGGCGATGTTATCGGCCAGTTCGACGCTGAAGGCGGTGTATTGAGACATGGCAGTGATCCTTTACCGGACAGAAAATGAAGCCCGAACTATAACAAGGCATCTGTGTCGGCAGTAAGGCAGCGGTTCGGCCAAATACGGGACTGGCTTCTGGATTTTCAGCGTCTGGACGGGCCTCTTCGCGGGCAAGCCTCGCTCCTACAACGATACGAGTGCCCCTGTAGGAGCGAGGCTTGCCCGCGAAGGCCACACCACCGATCTATTCACTGCCTCATGAAATCGTCTTGGCGCAAGAACAAAGTTGTCACTATGCTTGCGCCTGACTTTCCAAGGAGGAACCCTACCCATGCCGATTTCTTCACGCGCTGCCTTACTGGTCATCGACGTACAAAACGACTTCATTCCCGGCGGTCAATTGCCGGTGCCGGAGGGTGACCTGATTGTGCCCCTGATTAATCGTCTGGGTCGCCAGTTCAAACAGGTCATCATTGCCCAGGACTGGCACCCGCCCGGCCACGCCTCGTTCGCTTCCAGCCACCCTGGGCACAAGCCTTACGACGTGATTCAGTTGCCTTACGGTGAACAGACCCTGTGGCCGGAGCATTGTGTTCGCGCCACGCCCGGCGCCGAGTTCCACCCGGAGCTGGACCTGCCCCACGCCCAATTGATCATCCGCAAGGGCTGCAACCCGGACATCGACAGTTATTCGGCGTTTCTGGAGGCGGATCGAACCACGACCACCGGTTTGGCCGGGTACCTGAAAGAACGCGGCATCGACACGGTTTACATGGTTGGGCTGGCACTGGATTTCTGCGTGATGTTTTCTGCGCTGGATGCGCGGGCGGCGGGGTTCAATGCGTTTGTGGTGATGGATGCTTGCCGCGCGATTGATCTGGAAGGGTCGCTGGCGGCGGCGATTGAGCGGATGCAGGTGGCGGGGGTCGGGTTGATTGAGTCAGCCGAACTGCTCGACTGAACTGTTGAACGTTTCCCCGCCTGGTTCGTAGCAGCTGCCGAGCTTGCGAGGCTGCGTTCGAGGACGCAGTCCTCGCAAGCCCGGCGGATGCGGTTTTCCCGAAAAGAACCGGTTACCTGGTTTTACGAGTGCTGCGCACTCGAACGCAGCCTCGCAAGCTCGGCAGCTGCTACAGGTCAGGGCCGCCGCTCAGGTTCGGAAAACCTACAAATGAACCGCCGGTTTCTCGCAGTCACACTGATGATGGAAAGACTGACCACCTCGATATCACCCGCGCCAGTGGTGCAGACGTGCAGCAGAGTGCTCATGCGGCGACGCTGCTGCGCGATGGGGATATACGCCAGAAGTAGTTATCTCAGAAAGAGAATGAAAAATTATCCAATATTAACCAATCTCCTTCTGGGTTTTGGATCTCAATCCGCACAATACCGGTCTCAGAAAAAACAATTTTATTTGCAGAATTCAAGTTCAAAAGCAAAAATTGCTGCCCTAACAAGCCGTTCACCCCATAAAAATATGCGACATTCGTGGCGACATTCGTCGCCCCGTACCAGAACGAAACTTCGTTGCATGGTTTTTTCAAGTTTAACGCAATGCGTTGTGCTCCCGAGTCTTTGTAACCTATATGTAAAACTTGAAGTTCTGTTTTCTCCGGAATGGTAATAAAACCATCTGTAGTCGGTGCGATCCCCGTCATCCCGCCCCCTGATACAAATCCTATTCTCATAACCGAGGTTTCGATCGTCTGACCTGAAACTATAATCTGTGTCAATTGGTTATCAAAATTTTCAGTGAGCGTACGCTGCACAGTCAACTCACGTATCGGAAACAAAACTGACCTGACCTGATCAGTGTTCTGGCCGAGCAAAACACTCAAGCTCACATTTGCCTTACTGTCATGTTTCAGACCTGCCAGTTCTTTTCTCCGCAACGGCACACTCAGTCCGGAACTCACTTCCTTCGTTGTTACTTTAAATGCTTTAAGTAGCGGAATCACATACTCGCCGCCTCCGCTATCGATCCCGACGCACTTGAGTTCAACTTCTTGTCCTTCCCGAATCCCCAACCAAGGCAGCACCTTCACCTCGGCATCGCCTTCAAACTTGCTGAAATCCAACACCTTGTCATCCGGCGCTTGAGGCACCTTCGGCGTTGGCAGTCTCGGATCCCCGTCGACAATTTTCTGCACCGTCAACAATGTCGGCTTCGAGCGAGTCTTGACGCCGTTTCGCGTCAGCTCCCACGGCAATCGGATCACTGTGCCGTGCCGAGCAACCAGATCCTGAATCGTCAGGGTGTTATTAACCCGCTTATTGGCATTGAACGCCTTGGCGGGAAACATCGGAAAACCCTCTGCCGTGACGGGACGGACAAGTTGAAGGCCTGTGTCGCCCGTTTGTGCCTTCGCAAACTCGATTCTAGCGATCAAGCCTTCCGGGTAGGCCAACGGATCAACTACCAACCCCGGCACGCCGACCACTGTCACCAGCGGCAGCTCGATCAGCGCCTCCCCAATCACGTCAACCGTGGTCGTGAAGGATCGCCCTACTTCCTTGCCACCGCGCAGCAACTTGTATTTGAATCTGGCCGAACCGCCCACTGCCCTGACGAACTGTGCGTGGGGCACCGGTAGTTTGTAAATGAACGGTGCGCGATCCACGGTTTCCTTGAGAACCAGCACCTCGGACGAGTCCGTCGCCGAGGTGAACGTGCAGGTCAGCTCAATGATGTCGCCCCTGAGCCATGAACGTTGCGCGTGGACTTGAGCAATCGCTGGTTGGCCTGCGAGCTTGCCCAAATCGATGCTATCCGGATCGTCCGAGGCGTCGTTCGGGTCTTCGCTGACCAGCGGTGGCTCGTACCAAGTGCCGTTCAGGCTGACGAACAGTTCGATGGCCGCCGACCACAGGGCATCCAGATCCACGCTGTTACCGATCCAGTCCCATACGGTATAGGTCACGTCACACTTGGTTGTGTCACCAATCTTTTTGAACACTGCTTCGTCGATCTAGATCTCCTCGGGCTCGCCGGACTTCGCCTCATCC